>DASUCP010000190.1:0-16217 GCA_036275975.1 Sphingomicrobium sp. | reverse complement strand
GATCTTCTTGGAAAGGTCGCCCCGCGCCACGGCGGTCGTCACCTCGGCGATGTTGCGGACCTGACCCGTGAGGTTGGTCGCCATGGCGTTCACGTTGTCAGTGAGGTCCTTCCAGGTGCCGGCGACGCCCTTGACCTTCGCCTGGCCGCCGAGCTTGCCCTCGGTACCCACCTCGCGCGCCACGCGCGTCACCTCGGAGGCAAAGGACGCGAGCTGCTCGACCATGGTGTTCACAACCTTGCCGATGCGCAGGAATTCGCCGCGCAGCGGACGGCCGTCGATTTCCACGGTCATCGTCTGGGAAAGGTCGCCCTTGGCGACCGCGCCGATGACGCGCGAGACTTCCGCGGTCGGCTGGACCATGTCGTCGATGAGCTCGTTGATAGCGCGGAGCTTGGCGTCCCACCCCCCGGTCGCGCCGCGAACCCGGGCACGCTGGGTGATCTTGCCTTCTTTGCCGACGACCTTGGCCAGACGCTCGAACTCGTTGGTGAGCGCCTCGTTCATTCCGACCACTTCGTTGAAGAGACTGGCGATTTCGCCGTCGACGCCGTCGACCTCTTCCGGCAAGCGAACAGTAAAGTCGCCACGGCGCAGGGCTCTGAGAGCGCTGACGAGCTGGCGGCGATCAATGAAGTCGCGCGGGGCCTGGATATTCAACTCAACTCTCCGTGTGGCTTAACTCCCCCACCCGGTTGATCCAATGCAGCCCCCCGGCTGCGATTCAGTCATAATATCAGAGGAAATGGTTTCCTCTTCCTGAAAATTGAATTCAGGCATCTTTCATGAAAAATCAAGCGCTTACAGAGACCCTAGTGTCATTACGGGACTTTGCGCTACCGAGCCCGTGGTGCATGATAGCAGCAGTTCCATGACGAACCTGGCGATGCGCGCTGCTGCGCAGGTGCTTCGGCTTGTCCCCGGATCGACTGCGCTACGTCTAAAGCGCGACCTCCGCGACGCGGCCTGGCTCGCGGATGCGGACGCGGCAGTCGTCTCGTATCCAAAGTCCGGAAGGACATTCGTCCGCGCAATGCTGGCGCGGCTGTACAAGCGCCGGTTCGGGATTGACGAGCGCTCGTTGCTCGAGTTTCCATCCTTGCGAAGAGCCCCCGCGGGCGTGCCGCTCGTGCTGTTCAGCCACGGCGGAGACGCGATGCGCCGCCCTGACCAAATTCACGTCAATCCAGCCGATTACCTCCACAAGAAAGTCGTCCTGATCGCCCGTCACCCCGGCGACATCGCGGTTTCGCGCTATCATCACCTGAAGCACCGCAGCCGGGACGTGGCGCGACAACGCCTCGCTGAACAACCGCTCGAGCCCTTCGTGTGGACCGAACAGGGCGGGATTCCGTCGATCGTCACCTTCCTCAACCAGTTCGCCGCGCTGCCCGGCGTGACGATCCTGCGCTACGAAGACTTTCTTGCCGAACCGACGGAAACGCTGCGCAGGCTCGCTAAGGCGGTCGGTCTCGCAGTTTCGGACGATGACATCGCCGACGCGGTCGAATTCGGCAGCCTTCCCAACCTCAAGAAGCTCGAACACGAAGGCTATTTCACCTCGTCGCGCCTGAGGCGCGCTCGGAAGGACGATGAACAGTCGGGCAAGGTCCGCCAGGGGACCAGCGGCGGATATCGCGAGCAGCTTGGCGAAGCGGCAGCAGAGCGCATCGATGCTTACATCGACGAGCATCTCGATCGGCGGTTCGGCTACTCAGCCTAGTCGATGCCGCGGCCGCAGCGCCGCGCCAAGCAGGCTCAACGTTTCCCGCGCGCCGAACGCGCGCTTGAGATCGCCGATGTCCTTCAACATGCCCGCTGGGTCACCCTTTTTGAGCTTACGCCAGAGTGACAAGCGGACTGCGTAACCCAGTCCAGGCCGATATTCCGCCCGCGAGAGATATTCGGGATGACGGCGGACCAGCTCAATATTCGCGGGAATGAAGGTGTCCTGCGCCGATATCGCGCCCGCGTCCCAGTATTTCTCCCACAGCACCTCGTCGGTCGAAGCGCAGTTGGCGAATTCGGAGACGCGGATCAGGAAGTCGAAATCCTGCAGGCGCTTCAGAGTCTCGTCGAACGGCGTCTGGAGCGCGACCTCACGTCTGACGCTGATCGCCGGCGTCGCCTTCCACAACAAACGCGTAAACAAAGCGCGCCGGAATAGCTCGCCATCCTCGATCACCGGGTTCTTCCGGACGACGCGAGCGTTCGAAGGCTGGATCTTGATGAAGCTGTCGATTAGCAGGTCGAGCTCAGGCCGATTGTTAAAGTGCGCGACGACCTTCTCCAGCTTTTGCGGGAGATAGGCATCGTCGCTGTCGACGAAAGCAATTAGCGGGGACTGCGCCTCGCGAATACCGGCGTTGCGCGCCGCGTTGCCGCCGCGGTTCACGCCCAATGCGATGACGCGAATGCGCCGGTCATGGAAGCTCTCAGCAATTTCGGCGCTGCCGTCCGTCGAACCGTCGTCGACGACGATCAGCTCCCACTGCTCCAATGTCTGCTTTACGACGCTGGAAATCGCCCGCGCCAGAACGTCCGCGCGATTGTGAACAGGCAGGACGACCGTGATTTCGGGGTTCATGCCGACGCGAGCGCTGCGGATCGCGTGGGCGCTATGGATTGCCGCCGCTGCTCGTCCCACCAGCAGCTGAACATCGCGATCGCGTAAAGAATTCGTCCGTGATCGGCGGCACCGCGGCGGTGCTCGTCGAACAATAGCTCCACGCCCTTTTCATCGAGAAAGCCAAGATCGGAGAGTCCAGACGAGCGCCACGCCTCTCGAGCGAATTCGTTGAAGCCGCCCATGAACCAATCGGCGAATGGCAGTTGGAAACCGATCTTGCGCTGATCGAGCGCGCGTTTCGGAAGCCACGGCTCGACAGCCTTGCGGAGGACATATTTCCCGGTGCCGCCGCGCAGCTTCATGTCGGCCGGGATCGTCAGCGCAAAATCCACGAAGCGATGAGAGACGAACGGTACTCGTGCTTCGAGCGAATGCGCCATGCTCGCGCGGTCGAGACGCTGGAGCAGCGAAGCGGGCATGTGGACCGAAAGGTCGCCAAGCTCGAACTGTTCGAGATCGGAAAGGTTTGTCCGCTCGTCCGACGGGAAATATTCGAGAGCGCGCCGCTCAATGCGGTCGGTCGGCTCGTGCCGGTCGAAGAATTGCCGATCGTAGATGCGCGCGCGAAGCTCCGGCGACGTGATCGACACTGCCGCGAAAAAGCGTTCATAGCCGTCGGTCAGGCGGGCGCCGTGACCGAACTGGCGCGCAAGCTGGCGGCCGTAATTCCACTTGCGATTCGGCAGTTGGGGAAGCCACCTGAAGGCGCCGGCGGGCCCAAGCGCTTCGATCAGGGGCTTCCACCGAGCCATGCGCAGAGCCCAGCGCTGCCGGTTGTAGCCGAGGAACACTTCGTCCCCGCCCTCCCCGCACAGGACGACCTTCACATGCTGGGCGGCAGTCCGTGACAGATACCAGAGCGGCACGGCCGAGGTCGCCGCGCTCGGCTCATCGAAGGCCGCCTGCACTGCCGGAAGCACTTCAGCGGCGGTCTGCGGCTGCAGCGGAAGCACGACATGCTCACAACCAATGTGGTCGGCAATGCGCTTCGCCGCCGCGGTCTCGTCGCGGGAGGAGCCTGGGAAGCCGACGGTAAACGCCTTGAACGGTCCCGAGTTCGTTCGCGCCATCGCGGCCGCGATTGCCGAGGAATCCACTCCCCCCGAGAGGAATGCCCCGACCGGCACGTCGGAAAGCATGTGGCGCTTGACCGTGCCGAGAAGCTCGGCGCGCACCCGTTCGATCCACTCCTGCTCCGAAAGCCCACCCTGCACTGCGAAGCGCGGCTGCCAGAAGCGGCTGACGGTCGCCTCGCCTTTCGGCCCGATGTGCAGCACGCGCCCGGGCTCCAAGGGCCGGACCTGCTTGAATATCGTGCGCGGCGGGAGCGTGTGGCCAAAGCAGAAGAAATCGTCGACGCCGTTCTCGTCGAGATCGAACCCGTGGTCCGGAAGCGCACGTAGCGCATTGATCTCCGACGCGAAGCCGATCCCGCCGTCCTGCTCGGTCAGGAACAGCGGCTTGATGCCGAGCGGATCGCGGGCGAGCACGAGCCGCCGCTCCAGCTTGTCCCAGATGGCGAACGCGAACATGCCTTCGAGGCGCGGCCAGGCGTCGTTGCCCCACAGGATCCAGGCGGCGAGGATCGTCTCCGTATCGCTATGATCGGTCTGGAAGGGATATTTGCCCTCGAGCTCTGCGCGAAGCTCGGGATTGTTGAAGAGCTCCCCGTTGTAGACGATCGCGTAGCGCCGGTCCGGACTGAAGATCGGCTGGTGCCCGCCTTCGACGTCGATGATGCTGAGCCGGCGCATGCCGAAGCCGAAATCGCCGTCCGTGAAATAGCCAGCATCATCCGGACCGCGATGGCGGATCGCATCGCAGGCTGCGACCAAGGCCGCTTCTGGCACCGGCTTGCCGCCGCGCCTGTACCACCCAGCAATTCCGCACATTGGTCTTTTCCGGCCTCGCCGCTTAGGGTCCAGACCTAATGGCCGGGGCGGGGATGGACAACAAGAGAGCCGAGGCGATGCGCATCTGGGCGCTTCTCGGTCCGCATCGCGGCGACAACAACCAAATCCTCGCGCTTGCCGAGGCTCTCGGGCTGCCGTTTGAACAAAAGGCGCTCAATTACAATGCGCTCCGCAGCGTGCAGCCCGCTCTGCTAGGCGCGACTTTCGCGAGCCTTGATGCTGAATCGCGTAAGCTCGTCGAGGATGAGCCGCCGGACCTCACCATCTCGACGGGTCTCAGAAGCGTACCCGTGGTGCGGGAGCTGAGGCGGCGATCCGGCAATCGGATGCGCGCGGTGCATCTCGGCTTCCCTCGCATCTCACCCCGCCACTTCGACCTCGTCGTGACAACGCCTGAATACCCGGTGCCAGATGCACCCAACGTCATGCGCATCCCGTTCGCATTGACGCCCCACCGGGAACGGCTCGTCGAGCAATCAGATCGCGAGCTGCTCGCAGCCTATCCGCGCCCTCGGCGACTCCTGCTGATCGGCGGCCCGACGCTTTACTGGTGTTTGCCCAACCAAACGATGACCACAGCCGTCGGCAAGCTCGCCCACGCTGCCAAGGCGAAGAATGGCTCGATTCTCGCGGTCGGCAGCCCCAGAACTCCAGCCGACCTGCTGAGCGCAATTCACCAGGCTCTCAAAGACTCCTCCGTCGCGTTCCTGTTCGAACCCGGCGACGGCCCGCCCGCCTACCCTGCGCTGATCGAGGCCGCTGACGAGATTTTCGTCACCGCCGATAGCGTTGCGATGGTTGCCGACGCGGTTACGACGGGAAAGCCCGTCGGGCTGATCCCTATTACGGAAAGCGGATTGGGCCGGATCGTCATGGCGGTGATGGACCGGCTGCGGCCGGGTAAGCGCCTCTATCCTCGCGACCTGCGATTCTTCTGGGCAGCGCTTCGGAAGGAGGGTTTCGGAGGCACGCTCGAGGAGCCGCGCGCGAGCAGACCACCCGATCATTCGGCCGAGGTCGCCGAACGCGTCAAGCGGCTTTTGGGGCTTTGAGCTCCGCCGGCCAGAGCTGGCCCCGATAGCGATCGATCAGCGCGAGCGAGTCCCGCCGGACGTGACCCAGCCGAACCTCATGTTCGACCTGCTCACGCGTGATTGAACCCATATCCAGTCCTTCCGCGAGCAGGGCGTAGAAATAAGCTTCCTGGTTGCGGTCGGGATGCCGCGTGTAGTTGGGCGCGACCAACCGGACGATCGGCATCGCGAGGCTCATCAGCCCGCGGCGCTCGCGAAGGGTGAAGTCAACCGGCATTCCGGTCTTCCACGGCTGAGTGCGCCGTTTGGTATTGTGAACCAGCTTGGTCTCGGTGGTCAGACGGTCAAAGTCGTTCCACTCGGGCTCGAGCAGCCCGATGGTATTGAGGTCCTCGAGCTTGAGGTTGATCCAGTCGAGATAGTCGATCCGGTGCGCCCAGAGATCGTCGAGCTGCTTCTCGAACTGCCAGTGGGGCAGCTTCGAGCAGTCGAGCAGCATCACCGAGGTGGCGAGCGGGTCGGTAATCTTCTGATAGCCCGGCCGCGGACGGCACCAGATCGCCTTGCCCTGAAGGTCGCTCGAGAAGAGCTCATTGACGTCGCCGACGGCAAAGACGTCGGGGTCGGTAACCAACGCCACGCCCTCGTGCCCCATGAGGTCGGGCACTGCGAAGCGCAGGGGAGTGAAGGACTGAAGGTCACCCGGATCCCACGATCGCTCGTGTCCGTCGCGCAGGATCGACCGGCCAGTCTTGTTCAGCTCAGGATATTCGCTCGTCTTGAGGATTCGGACGTCGAACATGTCCAGCGCGCGGCTGTTGCGCCGAAAGCTGTGCGCCGACACCAGCGCTCCCAGCATCTGCTTGTCGTTTGTGTGGATGACGACGGTCGGTTTCATCGAGTGCAGATGTAGAGGCGGATTTGGACCTGTGAAAGGCCGTATCGCCGCCGCGCAGCCGCTCGCGAAGATGATAGGCAACGAGCTCGCCGAACCGGTGGCGCTTCAGGCCGACACGCATGAAACGCTGGATGATGTCCATGTCGGGATTGCCGTTCCCCTCGATCAGGATGGGACCGTCCTCGCGGATTGCGATATCCCAGCCCACCACCACGCGATCGGAGAATGCGCGGTGCGCCTTAACCGCTAGCTGCTTGGCTCCTTCCCAGTAAGGCAGCACACGGCCCTCTATCTGCTCGCCCGTGTCCGGATGGACCGAATGCCATCCAAGATGCGCATCCATTCCGAGATCACTAGCCCGTGACAGCCGCCCGGTCGCGATATCCGGCTGGGCCGCAATCCCGCCCGCATGCATGTTGTCGACTGTGTTGTTTGAGCCAATCGACATCCTGAACAAAGCGATGACGGGTTCGGGTTCGCCCTGCTCATTCAGGCATGTCACGATGCGGGTGGTCGGCAATGCGCCGGCGGTCACTCCAGCGAGCTCCGGATGCGGATTCAGTCGCGGCTGGATGATCTGCGGGCGGTGGCGCGAACGGCGGACGAGCCGGTCGAGCAATTTGTCGGCGGACAGCCGCTCGCCGTCCGGTCCCTCGTAGGTGAACGGCGCAATGCGGTTCCACCGTTCGGCGCCGCGGCCCCCGCGCCCTGTGGCTCGTTTCACGAACAGGTCGCGATCGGGCAGCTTCACGTCCCTGGACTTGCCGTCGAGATGGGCAATCAACTCGACAGTGCGGATTCCGTGACTCGCACAATGTTGGGCAAAGCGCGCCTTGTCGTTGAGCGGCGAACCCTTGTGCTGCTTTAGAAGCGGAAAGAGGGAGGTCTTGGTCTCGAAGCGCTGAAGAAAGCTCTTCGCTCGGTCCGCGTCTCCGTCTTCGTCTAGCGAGAAGAGGTAATACCAGGGCGCCAGCACGCCGGCCGAAAAGTAGAGACGAACCTGCTCGGCGAACTGCTTCGCCACGCTTTTCCCGCCCCGGCGCTTGATGGTCAGCGCGTTGCGCGCACTGTACCAGAGCGCCGCTCCGAGCAGCCCAATCGGCCAGAGCGCGAGCCCTTCAGCGAGCGACATCCACTCGTCGATGCCTTCAGGGTGCCAGTATCGGTCAGCAAAAGCCGTATCGATGGGCGAGTTTTCAAGGGCGAGCAGCGCCGACACGGCGATCGGCAGGCCGGCTACGCGATAGACGAACCGCTCTAGGTGCTCATTGACGCGGCGGCTGGACGGCATCCGCGAACTCCTGCCGAAATCTCACGGGTACCGCTTTAACCTGTGTGGGCCGAAAAGTGATGATGCGATTGTGCTCGCTCTGAATTATGCTGTGGCGGACGGCAACGGGGGCGCGAATGCCGGACGTATTCCTGTCCTACAAGCGCGAGGATGCGGCGAAGGTCCGCAAGCTTGTCGCCGCATTTCGAAACGCCGGACTCGAAACCTGGTGGGACGAGGACATTCCGCCCTCCGCGCCGTGGGAAGCAACCATCGAGAAGGCGCTGGCGGACGCGAAAGCCGTCATCGTCTGCTGGTCGCCCGATGCCGTGGCGAGCGACAACGTCCGTTCGGAAGCACGCGTGGCGCGCGAAGACGGGCGGCTCATCCAGGTCTTTCTGAGGCCTTGCCAACCGCCGTTGTTCTTCGGTGAGCAGCAAGGCGTCGATCTGTCCAAGTGGCGGGGGAATCCCCAAGACCCGCGGATTGCCGCATTGGCCGCTTCCACTCGGAAGATCGCAGCCGGCGAGCGGCTTGCGGTTGAACCGCGCGAACAGAAGCGATCCTGGTTCGACTACCGCGTCCATGTCGCGCTTGCCGCGCTGATTGTGCTCGCTGGAAGCCTTGCCGGGTGGTGGTTCCTGGCTCCCGCGAAAGCACAGGGACCCCAAACGCTCGCAGTCCTTCCGTTCCGCGCTCTCAATCCCGCGGACGCGAACCTCGTCGACGCGATCTGGGACGACACGCGCGGCGCGATCTCGAAAAATCCGAATCTGCGCGTGCTTGGCAGAGAGGCGGTGACCGCGCTCGCCAAGAGAGAATTCACGCCCGCCGAGTACCGCAAGAAGGTCGGAGCCGATTATCTCCTCGACGGCAGCGTCGAACACGTGGGCGACCGGGTACGGATGAAGCTTAGCCTCACCAGAACCAGCGACGGGGCGGAAGTCTGGAGTGACGAGATCGGAGGCAAGCTTGACGATGTGTTTGCCTTCCAACAGGAGGTGGCGCGCGAGGTTGAAGGCCGGGTCCGCGGACGAGTAGCGCCGGGTGGAGGAACGAAACCCCAGAACATCGCGACGACCGGCGAGGTTTATTCGATCTACGCGGATGCTCGCGCGCTAATCCGGAAGCGGGACAGCCAGAATTTCCATGCCGCGGCTCCGCTTCTGAAGAAAGCGCTCGTCATCGATCCCAATTTTGCGCCTGCCTGGGCAAGCCTAGGTCAGATCACTGGCATGGGGCTATTTCGCACGCCCGATATCTCGCCAGTGCAGCAGCGGCGCGACGCTGTGACGTATCTCAATCGAGCGCTTCAGCTCGCGCCCAACCTTGCTCATGCCCACGCAGCATTGGCGATGGTCCAGAATTCTCCACCGGAGCTCGACGGCGAGTACCGCAAAGCGGTTCAGCTCGACCCGAATGACCCCGAGATCTGGGGATGGTATGCGAACGCACTCCAAGGGGAGAATCGTCTCGCCGAAGCTTTGGCGGCGCGTAACCGCGTCGTTGAAATCGAGCCGCTATGGTACTGGTCGTCCGTAAACAAGATCGCCACGCTCGGTCTGATGCAAGACTGGAAGGGCATAGAAGCCGAGATCGCACGGACAAAGGCAACGGGCGATCCCGTGTTGTTCGCCAAGAGCCAATGGATGGCCGCCAACATGCGGGGGAACCCCGGGGATGAGATCCGGATTCTGCTGCAGCTCCGCGCCGCCCATGCCGATGAAGCTTCTTGGGTCGACAACCGGATTTTCGCCCCGATGATGCAGCTAGGCTTCATCGAGGAAGCACTCGCCGCCTGGCACATGCCGGCATACGTCGCGCTCGATTATCGCGGAACTCCGGATTCGCGTGACGTCATCAAGCGGGATTTCCCGAAGCCCACCGATCTTTGGACCGATGGCGACGACGCGATGGCTTTGTTCGGGCGCCTGCTTCCTAAGCGAGGGCGCTTCAACGAATATATAGGCTATTACGACGCCGCGTTCCGTTCCCCCGAAGAGTTGTTCGCGCTCGATCAGTATAATCCAGGCAAGTTCGTGAGCACTGCTCCGACGCTCGCGGCCAATCTTCGCGCCGCCGGTCGAAGTGAAGAAGCCGACAAGATCTTGGCGCATGTTGACGAGCTGGCCGCCCGCGAGTCCAGAAATGGCCCCCTAAACGTCGCGGATGCTGCAATTCTAGCGTACGTCCGAGGGGCGCAAGGCCGCGATGACGAGGCAATCAAGCTCCTAGGCCACGCGGTTGCGCAGGGCTGGCTTCCCGACCGCATGTACGAAGCGACCGATATTGCCGATGAGCCGTGCTTCGCTGGCCTCGTCAAGAGGCCTGACTTCCTGGCTATTCGCCAGCGCATTTTCGAGCGGATCGAAAAAGAACGGCGCAAGGTGCCGCTGGACCTGCTTGCGCAGGCCTATCCGGTGAACGCCACGAAGGCGGCGGCCTGAGCGATTCATGCCCTGGAACAAGCCCTCGACCGGCTACGTTGCGGCTGCGCCTTGTCCCGTTCGTCGGTGTCAGTTGCCCGTTCGTCGAAGGCGGGGCATTCCGAGAGGATCGTTAATCTAGCGGCTCGGCCACGTTCATTTACGGGCTTCAAAAGCCCTTCCGCTCTTGCAATCCAATCCAACTGGGGAAATGCGCCGCCCGGTGAAGTCGTTTTCGCTTATCGCACTCGCAATCCTCCTTGCCGCCTGCGGCGCTGCGAAGGACCCGGCGGACCGTGGAGGGCGCGGTGGGCCGGTCAGGGTCGGGTACGTCGTGGTCAATCCGACCTCCGTGCCGCTGATGACCCAGCTCGGCGGGCGCGTGGTCGCTTTCGAGACTTCCGAGGTCCGCCCCCAGGTCAATGGACTAATTCGAGCGCGTTACTTTCAGGAGGGCTCAGTCGTCCGGAAGGGCCAACCGCTCTATCGGATCGACCCGAGCCTTTATCAGGCGGCGGTGAACCAGGCACAGGCGAATGTCGCCAGCGCTCGCGCGAGCGCCGAGGCGGCGCGGACCCTCGCCGCTCGCTACAAACCGCTGGTCGAGCAGCAAGCGATCTCCAAGCAGGACTATACAAACGCTGTTGCTCAGGCGCGGCAGGCCGATGCCGCGGTTGCGCAGAGCAACGCCGCGCTTAGGACCGCGCAGATCAACCTTCACTACACCAGCATCCCGGCGCCGATCAGCGGCCGCATCGGGCGATCACTCGCGACCGTCGGAGCGCTGGTCACAGCCAACCAGACCAATCCGCTCGCAGTCATCACTCGCGTGGATCCGATCTACGTCGACATGCAGGAATCGACTGCGGACCTGCTCGCACTTCGGAAGGCCCTGTCCACCGGCGGAGTGGCGCCCGGGAGCACCCAGGTGCGGCTCAAGCTCGATGATAGCAGCGACTATGGCTACACGGGTACGGTCAAGTTCGCGGAGCTGATCACAAACGAAAGCACGGGAACCGTGACGCTTCGCGCCGAGTTCCCGAACCCGCAGGGAATGCTTCTGCCCGGCATGTTCGTGCAGGCGGTCTTTACCCAGGCCGTCGACCAGAACGTCTTCGTCGTGCCCCAGCAAGCAGTGCAGCGCGACATCGGAGGAGAGGCTTACGTCTTCATCGTCGGACCGGGGAACAAGGCAATTCGCCGGGCGGTCAACGCGACGCGGACCTACGGGCCGAACTGGGTGGTGCTCGGCGGCCTGAACGCCGGCGACAAGGTCATCACGCAGGGCACCGGCAATCTGCGCAACGGAGTGCCGATCAGACCCGTCCCGCAAAGTGCTCCGCAGCGTCTGGTCCCGGGTGAGCCCGGAAAGGACGGAAATTCCGGCGGTCGTGGCCGCGGCGGCGCAGGGCGAGCGCGAGGCGGGTCGGGCGGGTAACGAGCCTTGTCACGCATCTTCATCGAACGCCCGATCTTCGCCTGGGTCATCGCGATCGTCATCATGCTCGCGGGTCTTGGCGCGATCTTCTCGCTGCCGATCGAGCAATATCCCGACATCGCGCCGCCGCAGGTGAACATTCGCGCAAGCTACCCGGGGGCCTCGGCCGAGACGATCGAGAACAGCGTTACCCAGATCATTGAGCAGCAGCTGACCGGCATCGACGGCCTGCTCTATTTCTCCTCATCGTCGAGCTCGCGCGGATCGGTCGGCATTTCGGCAGTTTTCGCCAAGGGCACGGACCCGGACGTGGCGCAGGTCCAGGTGCAGAACCAGGTCAGCCAGGCGATCTCGCGCCTGCCGCAACAGGTTCAGCAGCAGGGCGTCCGCGTGACGAAGTCGAACCCCGACTTCCTGCTAATCGTCGCCGTCTACGACGCGACGAACCAGCGCACGAACATGGACGTGTCGGACTATCTCGCGTCTAACATCCAGGATCCGCTGTCGCGCGTGCCGGGCGTCGGTGACGTGAACGTGTTCGGCGCTCCGCATGCCATGCGGATCTGGCTCAACCCCGAGAAGCTCGCCGCATTCTCTCTGATGCCGAGCGACATCGTGAATGCGATCCAGGCGCAGAACACCGAGGTCGCGGCCGGCGAGGTCGGCGGCCTGCCGCAATCCGATACTCAAATGCTCAATGCGACTGTAACCGCACAAGGCAAGCTTCAAACGCCGGAGCAGTTCAGCGCAATCGTCGTCAAGACCGATCCTACGGGAGCGACCGTTCGCCTTGGCGACGTCGCCCGTGTCGAGCTCGGTGCCGATAACTACAGTTCAGTCACCCACGTGAACGGGCACCCGGGAGCCGGCATCGCGATTTCACTCGCGCCCGGAGCCGATGCACTCGCGACCGCCGAACTCGTCAAGCAGAAGGTCCAACAGCTCTCGGCCAATTTCCCCGAAGGCATTCACTATGCTTACGCGTTCGACACGACGAATTTCATCAAACTCTCGGTCGAGGAAGTCGCGAAGACTCTGATGGAGGCGATCGTCCTCGTCATCCTGGTCATTTTCCTGTTCCTGCAGAATTGGCGGGCGCTGCTCGTTCCTGCCATCGCCATTCCCGTAGTGCTGCTCGGCACCTTCGCGGTGTTCCACATCGCTGGCTTCACGATAAACACGATGACCCTCTTCGGACTCACGCTCGCGGTCGGCCTGCTGGTCGACGACGCGATCGTGGTCGTCGAGAACGTCGAGCGATTACTTCACGAAAATCCCGGCATGACCCCCAAGGAAGCGACGATCGAGTCGATGCGCGAGATTCAAACCGCGCTGATCGCGATTGCAATGTCCCTCTCAGCGGTCTTCCTGCCGATGGCGTTCTTCGGCGGCTCGACGGGCGTCATCTACAAACAATTCTCGCTCACGATCGTCTCGGCGATGGTCCTCTCGGTGCTGATCGCACTGATCTTCAGCCCTGCGCTGACGTCGACCGTGCTGCTCCAGCGGCGCGAAGAAGGCGGGTTCCACCCGGGCTGGATCGACCGGCGGTTTCCGGCTGCGGGTCACGCCATTCACCGCGCAACCGGCTGGTTCAACGCCGGCTTCCAACGGTTCGTCGTCCGCTACCGCTCAACAATCGTGACGGTGATCGACCGCAAGTGGCTCGCACTCGGCATCTACCTGCTCGTCTGCCTCGCACTCATCATCATGTTCCTTCGGCTGCCGACGGGATTCTTGCCAACCGAGGACCAGGGTGCTGCCCAGGTCCAGTTCCGACTTCCGCCCGGCGCAACCCAGAACCGGACGGAGGTCATCCAGCATGAAATCGAGACTTATTTCGCGCAACATGAGGCCAGGAATCTGCAAACCCTGTTCACCGTCTCCGGCGGTGGAGGTGGCGACGCAAGCGGGCAGAATACCGGCCGAGGCTACATCAACTTTGTTGACTGGTCGAAACGGCGCGGAAATGAAAATTCGGCCGATGCGATCGTCGACCGCGCTTCAAACGCATTCCGCAATTTCCGTGACGCGCAGGTCTTTGTCCTCGTCCCCGGCGCAATCCGTGGGCTTGGGCAGTCGAACGGCTTCACCATGGAGCTCCAGAACCGAAGCGGCATGAGTCGCGCGGAATTTTCCGCCGCTCGCGACAAGCTGCTCGATATGGCCATGGCCGATCCCAAGCTCACCGGCGTCCGAATCAGCGACCTGCCCGACGTCGCCACGCTGAAGGTCGACAGTGATGAGCAAAAGCTCACCGCCATGGGCCTCAACCAAGGCGCCGTAAACAACACGCTCGCAACCGCCTGGGGCGGACAATATGTCGGCGACTTCATCGACAAGGGCCGCGTGAAACGGGTCTATGTCCAAGGCGACGCACCCTATCGCTCCGATCCGCAGGCGCTCAGCCAGTGGTACGTCCGCTCGTCAACGGGCGAGATGGCGCCATTCTCTGCATTCGCGAAAACCGAATGGGACACAACGCCGAGCAGTCTCTCGCGCTTCCAGGGCGTGCCTTCGTTCGAATTCTCGGGACAGCCCGCATCGGGCGTCAGCTCCGGCCAGGCGATGGACGAGATGCAGAAGCTCGCCGAACAGATTCCGGGCACCAGCATCGCCTGGGCCGGCCAGTCCTATCAGGAGCGGCTATCGTCAGGTCAGGCCCCCCTGCTTTACGCAATCTCGCTTCTGGTCGTCTTCCTCTGCCTTGCCGCGCTCTATGAGAGCTGGTCGATTCCGGTTGCGGTGCTGCTCGTCATCCCGCTCGGCCTAGTCGGGGCGATCTTCGCGGTGACGCTGCGGGGGCTGCAGAACGACGTTTATCTGCAGATCGGGCTGCTCACGACCATGGGCCTCGCCGCAAAGAACGCCATCCTGATGATCGAATTTGCCGAGCAAGAGGAGAAGAAGGGTGCGCGGATCATCGACGCTGCGCTCGAGGCCGCCCGAATCCGTATCCGACCGATCCTGATGACCAGCTTCTCATTCATCTTCGGCGTGCTTCCGCTGGCGATTTCGACGGGCGCGGGCGCCAACAGCCGGATCGCGATCGGCACGTCTGTGATCGGCGGAATGCTCACCGCGACCATTCTCGCGATCTTCTACATACCGCTGTTCTTCGTGCTCGTCCGCCGCGGCGTGCGCGACGGAGTCATCGCCATCAAGGAGCGCATTCGCCGCCGCCGCGAGGTCCAGGCGTGAGGAAAGGCGTTGCTCTGCTCGCGCTGCTCGCGACGGGCTGCATGTCGCTGGAACCACACCTAGCCACGCCAGATCCGGCGATTCCGCAGTCGTGGCCTGCCGGCGATGTCAATCTGCGACAGGCCGAAGCCGAGCTGCCGGCCGTCACGTACCGGCAGATCTTCACCGACCCGCGGCTGCAGACGCTGATCGCTCAGGCGTTGGACAACAACCGCGACATGATGACCGCCGCTGCCAACATCGACGCGGCGCGCGAGCAATATTTCATCCAGCGCGCGCAGCAGTTTCCGCAGCTCAATGCCAATGCCGGGGCGACGCTGAGCGGCCGCAGAAGTGGCAGCAGCAACAACAATGGGACGGGCTCCGGGTCAGGTTCGGGATCGAACAATAGCGGTTCGGGCGTCAGCGCAGACTATAACCTCGGTCTGACCGTCCCGAGCTTCGAGCTCGATCTGTTCGGCCGCTTGCGTTCGCTCACCCACGCGCAGCTGGAGCAATATCTCGCGACGGAGGCCGGTGCACGCTCGACTCGCCTTACGCTCGTCGCGAACATCGCCGATGGGTGGCTCAATTTCGCCGGCGACGCGAGCTTGCTCGTTATCGCGCAGGAGACGCTTAAAAGCGCACAGGAAAGTGTGCGCATAACGCGCCTACGGCTCGAGGGCGGAATCGCGCCGCGGACCGACCTCGACCAGGCGCAGCTCATTCTCTCGCAGGCGCAATCGGACCTCGCCCGGCAGAAGACAGCTCTCGAGCAGGACGTGAACGCGATACAGCTCCTCGTCGGCGCGCCGATCGAACGGGCGCTGTTGCCGAGCTCGATCGACGACGCTCTACCGAAAATCGGCGAACTTCCGCCCGGAATCAGCTCCTATGTTCTTCTCCGTCGCCCCGACGTCGTCCAGGCAGAATACCAGCTGCGCTCCGCAAATGCCGATATTGGAGCAGCCCGCGCGGCCCTCTTCCCGCGGATCACGCTGACGGGCCTGCTCGGTTTTGCGAACGGTGCACTCGGAAGCTTGCTCACGGGCGGAACCTTTGGCTGGAGCACTGCAGCAAACGCCAGCTACACGATCTTCCAGGCAGGCGCCGGGCATGCCAACGTCCGTCTGACGGAAGCGCAGCGCAACGCCGCGCTCGCGAGTTATCAAAAGACCGTACAGACGGCGTTTCGCGAGGTGGCCGATGCGCTTGCTCGCCACGCGACCATGGATGATCAGCTCGCCGCTGCCCAGCGACAGCAGGCGGCGGGCGCCGACAATTACCTGTTGACCGAAGCACGCTATCGCGAGGGCGTCGATCCGTTCCTCAATGTGCTTGTCGCCCAGCGTGCCTACTACACCGCCCAGACCGAGCTGGTGCAGACGAAGCTCACCGCGGGTCACAATCGGGTAGACCTTTACCAGTC
>DASUCP010000189.1:0-13213 GCA_036275975.1 Sphingomicrobium sp. | reverse complement strand
ACGCTGATCGGTCCACTGATCGACGAGGCGGCGTTCGACGGCATGAAGAAAGTCCTCGGCGACAAGATCGAGCGCGTCGATGCGATCCCCGGCGGCTTCTACGTTCGCCCCGCGGTCGTCGAAGTGCCTGCGCAGGAAGGCTCGGTGTTGCAGGAGACGTTCGCGCCGATCCTCTACGTTCTGCGCTACCGTGACTTCGATGAGGCAATCGCCCTCAATAATTCGGTGCCGCAGGGACTTAGCTCCTCGATTTTCACCAACGATCTCCGAGAGGCGGAGCGGTTCGTGTCCGCCTCCGGCTCTGATTGCGGGATTGCCAATGTGAACATCGGACCCTCCGGCGCCGAGATTGGCGGCGCATTCGGGGGCGAGAAGGAGACGGGCGGCGGCCGCGAAAGCGGATCGGACGCGTGGCGCGCCTACATGCGCCGGCAGACCAACACCGTGAATTACGGAAGTGAGCTACCGCTCGCCCAGGGTATTCGCTTCGACATCATCCCATAAGGCAAGCGGCTGTTCGGCCATCATCTTCGGCCAAGCGCGGCGGAAATCCTTTTTCCACGGGATGAGCGCCTCCGCCTCGAGTGCGGGGGAGATGAGGAATCCCTGTCCGACATCGCAGCCGAGCTCGCGCACGACGGCGAGCTGTTCGAGGGTCTCGATGCCTTCGGCGGTCGCAGTGAGGCCGAGACTGTGCGCAAGATCGGTCATCGACTGAATGATCAGCCGGCAATCTCGTGACCGGGCGACGTCTGCAACAAAGGCCTGGTCGATCTTCAGCTCCGTAAAGGGCAACTGGCGAAGTTGCATGATCGAGGAATAGCCAGTGCCGAAATCGTCGATCGCAAGGCCGATGCCCTTGATCCGGAAGCGCGTCAGCGTGTCCATCAGCTTGACCAAAGGCTGCGTCGCACCCTCCGTCAACTCGAGCACGAGTCTGTCGGTGGGGACCTCCAGGCCGCGGCACATCCTCTCTACGAGGTCGGGAAAGTCGAGGTGCTGGAGGCTGAGCGCGGAGATATTGAAGGCGATGGAAGTGTCGAGGCCCTCTTCGCGCCAGTCGAGCCATTGCCGAAGAATCGTGCGCAGTCCCCATTGCGTAAGCTCGTCGATCAGCCCGTGCTCTTCGGCGAGGGGGATGAAGCGGGAAGGCTCGACAGAGCCAAGCTCGGGATCGTCCCACCGCATCAGCGCTTCGACGCGGACGAGCGACCCGTCGCGGAGCGAAACCTTGGGTTGGTAGACTAAATGGAGCCGCTGCTCTTCAAGGGCTGCCGAAAATGCATCGAGCAGCCGGTCCTTTGCGCGGCGGGTCATGGCACGAAAGTCGCCCTCAACTGGCTGAGGACGTCCTGGAGGACCTCGAACCGGACAGGCTTTTCCACCGGTCCCTTCATGTTGAGCCCGAGCGCTTCTCCGAGACGGAATGCGGATTCGAGGACACGGCGGTCGAAGCCACTGACGATCAGCACCGGCGCATCATAGTCCTGGTCCGCGAGGAAACGGATGAGCTCTACACCGTCCATCCCGGGCATTCCCAGGTCGAGGGCGACCATGTCCGGCCGCTCGGCGAGGAAGCTGTCGCGGAACTCCTGGTCCTGCTCGGTGATCAGGGGGTCGAAGCCGCTGTCCCTCGCCGCCAGGGCAAGGAATTCTGCGAGCGCCGGCTCGTCGTCAATCAGCAGCAGACGCGGCTGCGGCATCCGTTTCTCCCCGCGCGGAGGGGTAGGCACCAAGTGCGTTGCAAATCAACACCCTGAAACGCTCTTTTAACCACGTCGCCCATAAAGTCCCATTTTGGAGCGGATTCGCGCACGAAAGGCGCTTGAGCACGAATGTTCGGATCGATCATCCGCAGGAAAGCGGGCGCTGGCGCGACTTTGGATGGCGACCCGGCGTTCGAATCGACGACTGTCTCGCTCTCCACCGCCGTGCCGCGTCCGGCCGAGCGCCGGGAGGAAGAGCGCGTTTCGGCGATGCTCCGCGTCGGCAAGCTGATCTCGGCATCCGGCGACCAGCAGCTCATCAAGATCAAGAACATGTCGGCGGGCGGCCTCATGGCAATCGTGAATCCCGTTCCGCGCGTAGACGATCGCGTCTCGATTGAGCTTTCCTCGCAGAAAATTCCGGCAACGGTGGTTTGGACGCGCGATGACGTGGTGGGCCTGAAGTTCGACCAGAATGTCGATCTTGGCGAGCTGCTCGCTGGCCGCAAGCCGCGCCTCGGTTTCCGTCCCCGCCCGCCGCGCCTCGAGATCGCCTGCAAGGCGTCGGTACGCCTCGGGAAGATTTATTATACCGTCGACGTTCACGACATCTCTCTCGGCGGAATGAAGGTCGAGCCGATCGAGGAATATTGCGTCGGCAAGAAGGTCGTCGTCGTCGTCGAAAGCCTCCGGCCGATCAAGGGCGAAGTGCGCTGGTACTCGGACCGCAAGGCTGGAATCGTATTCGAGAAGCCGCTTGATTTCGACGAGCTCGCCGAATGGGTCGGAAAACGGCTCGAGCTCGCCAGCCTCAAGGCGTCTTACAAACAAGGCTGAGCAGCCTTATTTCCGTTCCATACGAAGAAGGAGCGGAAATCATGGCCGAAGAAGTCGCAATCCTTGCGGGCGGATGCTTCTGGTGCACCGAAGCGGTGTTCCTCGACGTCGTCGGCGTGAAGTCGGTCGAGAGCGGCTACACCGGCGGCACTGCTGCCAATCCGACCTACAAGCAGGTCTGCGGGGGCGACACCGGACACGCCGAGGCGATCCGAATCACCTTCGATACCGAGCAGCTCAGCTACGACGAACTGCTCGACATCTTCTTCGCGACTCACGATCCGACGCAGCTGAACCGGCAGGGCAACGACATCGGGACGCAGTATCGCTCGGCGATTTTTCCTCAGAACGAGGAGCAGGAGCGCAAGGCGCGCGCGGCGATCGCCCGCAACAACCCCGATCACGGCAGCCGCATCGTCACCACGATCGAACCCAAGGGCGAGTGGTGGCCGGCCGAGGACTATCATCAGGACTATTGGGCGAACGAAGGCCAGCGGAACCCCTACTGCATCGCCAGCATCCCACCCAAGCTCCAGAAGCTGCGCAAGAGCTTCCAGGCTCGTGTCAAATCGGCCACAGCTCAGGCCTGATTGGCGCGTCGAGACGAAATTGACTTGGAAATGAAAGAGGCTGGTGCGATTCATCATCGCACAACAGGGGGAAGGGGCGGCGCTCGGTCCGCCCCTTTTTCTATGGGCTAGCACCGCTCGGCGGCGGCTCTCCGCAGACGATCGTTGATCGCGACGCCAAGCCCCTCGTCCGGCACGGGAGCAACAGCGATCCGCGGCTTTAGCGACGCTTCTGCCTCGTGAAGCAGGTCGAATAGCCGAGCTGCCGCTTCGACGAGGTCCCCCGACCTGCTGAGGCTCGCATCGCCGGCCACATCCGCGAATCCGATCAGATATTCGCCGGTCTCCGCTTGCCGCACGTCGAGCCGCAGCGGCTTCGACGGCGCGTAGTGGCTGGCGAGCTGTCCCGGCGCTTCGATCGATGCGCGCTGGGATTGCTCGGCATCAACCTGAATCGGGCCGGGCCGGAGCAGGCGCAGCGGACCGCCGGTCGCCGCGACGATCGTCGATTCGAGCCCGCGCTCCGTCTGCCCGGCATCGATCACGAGCGGAATTCGACCGCCGAGGCTCTTCAGCACATGCTCGGCTCGCGTCGGACTGATCGATCCGCTCTCATTCGCTGACGGGGCCGCGAGCGGCCGTCCGCACCGCTTCAGAAGAGCCTGCATCGCCGGATGCGCCGGCACACGAATGCCGATCGTCGGAAGCCCGGCGGTGACGATCGAAGCGATTCCGGACCGTTTCCGCAGCTGCACCACCAGCGTCAGCGGTCCAGGCCAGTGCTTACGGGCAAGCTCCAGCGCCTCGTCGTTGAACTCGCCGATGCGCTCAGCTGCGGCGAGATCCAGCACATGGACGATCAGTGGGTTGAAGCTCGGCCGTCCCTTCGCCTCGTAGATGCGGGCGACCGCTTCAGCGTTGGTTGCGTCGGCGGCGAGGCCGTAAACCGTCTCGGTGGCGATCGCAACGGGCTCGCCCGCGACGATCAGCTCGCCCGCCTCCGCGATGCTTTGGTCGGTGAACGGAAGTACCCGCGTCTCCATCGCGACGCGGCTAGAGGATTACGCCATTTCCGGGAAGCTCAGACCCGCTCGCGCTCCAGCAGCTCGGCGGGGTCCACTCCGAGTCGCCGCATCCGGGCGCGGATCTCCGGCCACTCCTCCTTCAGGAACCGGCTGCGCTCGCTGTCGCTGAGGCGGGCTCGCGCACCGGCGGCGACGAACATGCCGACGCCGCGCTTCACGACGATCAAACCTTCGTCCTGAAATCCCTGGTAAGCCTTTGCAACCGTTAGCGGATTCGCCTGCTCCTCAGCCGCCAGCGCGCGGACTGAGGGGAGGGGGTCGCCATCGCCATATTTTCCAGCGAGGATCGCGTCCGCGATGATTTCGCGCAGCCGGACATAGACCGGCTTCTCATGCTGTCTTCCGAGCGTCATGCTGTCATAATACACCGGATCGCGGGAAGTTCAATGACTTAAGTCAGGCTCAGGGTTTCCACCGACACCAAACGTCGGACAGGGCGGGTCGTTCGCGCTCCTCCAGCTCGCGAGCCGGATGGCCGATGAAGACGAAGCCGGCGATCCGCTCGCCCGGACCGCAGAATGCCTGCCTGACGCGTTCGGAATAGGCGCGCCATCCGGTCACCCAACCGGCGGCATAGCCGAGCGCGTGGGCGCCCATCAGCAGGTTCATGCCCGCGGCTCCGGCCGACAATTGCTGCTCCCAGACCGGAATCTTGTGGCCCTCGATCGGCGCGGACACGAGCACGATGAGCTGGCCGTCGTAATGTGCGAACTCGTCTTCCTTCTTGTGATGCGCGTCCGTCGCTTCGGGATTCTCCTCGGCCAGCGCCTCATGAAGCAGTGCCGCGAAAGCATCACGCTGGTCCTCATCGACAGTGAGGAAGCGCCATGGGTGCAGCTTTCCGTGATCGGGAATGCGCGCGGCGATCGTCAAAATCTCCGCCAACTCTTCCGGCGTAGGCCCGGGGCCGACTAGTTCGCGTGGTTTTGCGGAGCGGCGGGTCTCGAGCAGTGAGAGAGGCGACGTCAGGTCATTGAGCATGTTGCGAGGCAGATAGAGACCGAGCCGCGCGCCAACAATCCGCTTCACAAGCCCGATTTGGTCGTTACGGTCCGCGGCCACTCTGGGGAGAGGAAGAATATGGTCGATACGCCAGCGGTCGAGGAAGAAGGCCGCGTACCCGACATCAGTCACGTCAATCCCGCTGAGAAGGGAACCTGGTTCGGCCATCCGCGGCAGCTCGCGCGGCTGTTCACCACGGAGATGTGGGAGCGGTTTGGCTATTACGGCATGCGGGCGCTGCTAACGCTCTACCTCACCAAGCATTTCATCTTCAGCGATCAGCAGGCGACCGGCCTCTACGGGGGATACACCGCGCTCGTGTATCTGACGCCCCTCGTCGGCGGGCTCATCGCCGATCAGATCCTCGGTTCCAAGAAGTCGGTGAAGTTTGGCGCGATCCTGATGGCGATCGGCTATTTCACGCTCGCCTTCGGCGGCCAGCCGGCAAAGCCCTACGCGCTGGTGGACGGGCAAAGGTACGAGGTCCAGGTCCAGAATTTCCAGGACCGGCCGACTACCAATAACGAGGTTCGCTATCTGGTCGCCGGCGATCAGAAGCTTCAGATCCGCGGTAACGATGACGGCAGCGTATCGCTGCTCAGGCCTGACCAGAGCGTGGCACGGACGGTCCCGAAAGGAAGCTTTGAATCACACGGCCAACGTAATCCGTTGACCGTCGGAATCCTTCTGCTCGCGCTGTCGCTGATTTCGGTTGGAAACGGCTTCTTCAAGCCTAACATCTCGACGATCGTGGGAACGCTCTACGACCAGGGGGACCGCCGCCGGGATTCCGGATTCACGATTTTCTACATGGGCATCAACCTCGGTTCGATCCTCGGGCAGGTGGCTTGTCCGATCCTTGCCGACTGGATCGGGTGGTGGGCCGGTTTCGCGCTCGCCGGAGTGGGCATGACGATCGCCTATCTGCTGATGCAGTTCGACGGCGGGAGGCTCGCGGGGTACGGCGAACAGCCCGTCAAAGACACCGACCGATCGCTTTGGGTGTACATCGGCGCGCTGGTGGCGGTGCCGGTGTTCTACTGGCTGTTCGTCAACTTAATGAACACGCCCGAGCCGGAGCCGGGGTCTGGCTTCCTAGGCTATATCGAATCGCTATCGCTCATGGGGAAGCTGCTGTTCGGCTCCTTCCTGATCGGCGTACCGGCGATCCTCGTCTGGTCATATTCTAAGGGCACCCGCACCGAGTTCCAGATGATGGTCGCGGCGATGATCCTCATCACCTTCAACGTCTTCTTCTGGACCCTGTTCGAGCAGGCCGGATCGTCGCTCACATTGTTCGCCGACCGCAACACCGACAGAAGCGTGTTCGGGCTGTTCACGATCTCGGCGCCGCAGACCCAGAACTTCAATCCGATCTGCATCGTGCTGTTTGCGCCCGTAATGAGCATGTTGTGGACTGGCTTAGCGAAGCGGGGATTGGAGCCGTCCATTCCCGTCAAATTCGCCATCGCCCTTGTCGGCGTCGGCGCCGGCTTCCTGTTCCTGATCTGGGGATCGACCTTTGCGGGGGCAGGAAACAACTTCCAGGTGGGCCTGTGGTGGCTCGCCGGACTCTACCTTATCCATTCGCTTGCAGAATTGTGCATCTCTCCTGTCGGATTGAGCATGATCACCAAGCTTTCGATCGCAAGGATCGTCGGCCTGATGATGGGGGTCTGGTTCTTGTCGATCTCGGTCGCGCAATATTTCGCGGGTGTCGTCGCCCAATTCGCAAGCGTTGAGACCGTTGGCGGGCAGGTCACCAACCTCAAGGTCAGCCTCGATACCTATACCCACACGTTCACGACGATCGCGTGGGTCGCCATCGGGGCCGGCGTCGTCCTGTTTCTTCTCTCCTGGCCGCTTCAGAAGTGGATGCATGGTGTCAAATAGGGGGTTTCTCGCCGCGACGGCGGCCGCTCTTTTCATTTCAGGATGCGCAACGACGGAGCCGCCCAAGGCGCCTCCGATCCACATCAATGAGGACCCGTATCCCTCGACCTACGTGCGTTATCCCGGCGCGCTGACCGTCATCCGGCACGCGACGGTGTTCACGGGCGACGGGCAGCAGATCAACGACGGTACGGTGATCTTCGGAAACGGCGTAATCCAGGCGATTGGGGGTCCGCAGGTTCCGAGCCCCGCGGGAGCGGTGGAAATCGACGGCACGGGCAAGTTCGTGACGCCCGGGATCATCGACGTGCACAGCCACCTCGGCGATTATCCTTCGCCAGGAGTCACCGGTAACTCGGACGGCAACGAAGCAACCGATCCGGTGCATCCGGACGTCTGGGCCGAGCATAGTGTCTGGCCGCAGGATCCGGGCTTTTCGCGCGCGCTGATGAACGGCGGAATCACGACCCTCGAGATCCTTCCCGGGTCCGCCAACCTGTTCGGCGGGCGCTCGGTGGTACTCAAGAATGTGCCGGCGCGAACCGTCCAGGGCATGAAGTTTCCTGGTGCACCCTACGGCCTGAAGATGGCGTGCGGCGAAAATCCGAAGCGCGTCTACGGCAGCCACGACCACATGCCTCAGACCCGTATGGGCAATATCGCGCTTGCGCGTGAGACCTGGGCCAAGGCGGTTGCCTACAAGAAGAAGTGGGACGACTATTACGCAAAGGGCGGCGACATGCCCGAGCGTGATCTTTCGATGGACACGCTGAAGGGCGTCCTCGAGGGCAAGATTCTCGTCCAGAACCACTGCTATCGCGCCGACGAAATGGCCAACATGATCGATATGTCGAAGGAGTTCGGCTATCACGTGACGGCGTTCCACCACGCGGTCGAGGCCTACAAGATCGCCGACCTGCTGCGCGAAAACGACATCTGCGCGGTGATGTGGGCCGACTGGTACGGCTTCAAGATGGAAGCCTATGACGCGATCAAAGAGAACATCCCGCTGGTCCACAATGCCGGCGCATGCGCGATCGTGCACTCGGACGATCCGAACTACATCCAGCGGCTGAACCAGGAAGCAGCGAAGGCGCTGGCGGACGGCATTCGCGCCGGCATTCCGAACCTCTCCGAAGCGGTCGCTTGGGAGTGGCTCAGCCGCAATCCGGCCAAGGCGCTCGGCATTCTCGACAAGACGGGCACGCTTAGTCCCGGAAAGGCCGCCGACGTCGTGATGTGGAACGGCGATCCGTTCAGCGACTATTCGCGGCCGCAGATGGTGTGGATCGACGGCGCCGAGATGTACGACATGAACGATCCCAAGAAGCGGCCGGTCAGCGACTTCGAGCTCGGCCAGCCCGGCGAAGGAGACGTCAAGTGATCCGCCGCCTTTTTGCCGCACTGCTCGTGACGGCGGCAGCACCGATCGCCGCTCAGACGATTGCGATTACCGGGGGCACGGTGGCTCTGGGCGATGGCTCGGAGCCGATCCCGAACGGAATGGTGGTCATCCGGGACGGCAAGGTCATTGCCGCGGGCAATATCCGGATGAAGCTGCCCGCAGATACGCAGGTGATCGACGCGACGGGCAAATGGGTGACGCCTGGCATCGTCGCCGGCTTCTCTCGGCTTGGGCTCGCCGACGTCGATCTTTCGGCCGAAGGGGCGGATGACACGACGGCGAACGGCCCGTTCAATGCCTCGGTAGATGCGTCGACGGAGATCAATCCGCTCGACACGACCATCGCTGTGAACCGTGCGGACGGAGTCACGCGTGCGCTGGTTGCCCCCCAAGCGGGCAAGAGCATCTTCGGCGGGCAGGGCGCCGTAATCGACACCGGGGCCGACATGGACGCGATCACCGCCGCGCGGAAGTTTCAGTTCGTCGAGCTTGGGCAGACCGGCGCCGACAAAGCCGGCGGCTCGCGCGGATCGGCGCACGTCTTCTTCCAGAATGCGCTGCGGGAGGCGTCGGAACTGCGGCGGTTCGCGGCGCCGATCACGAGTGCAGGTGCCGAACCGCCGGATGCGCGTGATCGGCCGATCGTGCGCAACCCGAACGAATCGCGGGAATACGGACCCGATGCGCGGCGCAGCCAGGATGTCCTCCTCACCCGCTTCGACGCCGCCGCTCTCGTTCCAGTGCTCCAGGGGCGCCAGTACCTCCTCGTCCACGCCGAGCGCGCCAGCGATATCCTCCAGGTGCTTGCCCTCAAACGTCAGTTCCCCGCTCTGAAGCTGGTGATCGTCGGCGGTACCGAAGGCTGGACCGTGGCAGATCAGATCGCGCGCGCCGGGGTGCCGGTCATTGCTTCGGCCGTGAATGACCTTCCCGCGACCTTCGAGCAAATCGCCGCGACGCAGTCGAACGTCGGACGCATGCGTGCGGCGGGAGTGAATGTCTCGATTGGGATGATCGACGACAACGATACCCGCAGCCTGTTCATGGAACGCCAGTATGCGGGCAATCTCGTCGCGCTTCAGCGCATTCCCGGGGCGACCGGCGTCAGCTGGGGCGAAGCGCTGGCGATGATTACCTCGAAGCCGGCCGATGCGATCGGCATGGGCGGCGTCATCGGCAGCCTTGCGCCGGGCCGCCGCGCCGACGTCGTGATCTGGTCGGGCGACCCGCTCGAAGGATCGAGCGCGGCGGAGCAGGTGTTCATCGATGGCGTGAAGCAGCCGCTTCAAACGCATCAGACGCGGCTGATGGAGCGCTATCGCGACCTGCAGCGGCGCAATCTTCCTGAGGCGTACAGGCACTGACCCTCGCGCTATCGGCGCGCAGCGGCTAAATCGCGCGCCATGACACGCAAGTTCTTCGGCACGGACGGCATCCGAGGCACCACCAACGCGGAGCCGATGACGGCGCAGACCGCGCTGTGCGTCGGAATGGCCGCCGGAGCGCATTTCCTCCGCGGCGACCACCGCCACCGCGTGGTGATCGGCAAGGACACGCGGCTGTCCGGGTACATGATGGAATCGGCGATGGTTGCCGGCTTCACGAGCGTCGGGATGGATGTGGTGCTGCTCGGCCCGATGCCGACGCCGGCGGTGGCCATGCTCACTCGATCGATGCGGGCCGATCTCGGAGTGATGATCTCCGCGTCGCACAATCCCTTCGCCGACAATGGCATCAAGCTGTTCGGGCCTGATGGCTACAAGCTCAGCGACGACGACGAGCGGGCGATCGAGAAACGCCTTGAGCAGGGACCCAAGCTCGCCAAGCCCGAGATGATAGGCCGCGCCCGCCGCATCGACGATGCGCGCGGCCGCTACATCCAGTTCGCGAAGGACACCTTCCCCGAGCAGCTTCGCCTTGACGGCCTCAAGGTGGTCGTCGACTGCGCCAATGGGGCGGCCTACCACGTGGCGCCGGAGACGCTGTGGGAGCTCGGGGCGGAAGTCATTCCGCTTGGCGTCAGGCCGGACGGCCTCAACATCAACGATAACTGCGGCTCGACCCATCCCGAGCTGCTGCAGGAGACGGTAGTCGCGAGTGGAGCCGACATCGGCCTGGCGCTCGACGGCGATGCCGACCGCCTGATCGTCTCCGACGAAAAGGGGCAGCTGGTCGACGGTGACCAGCTAATGGCGCTGATCGCGCTCGGGCTTCAGTCGCGCGGTGAGCTTCGTGGCGGCGCGGTGATCGCCACCGTCATGTCCAACCTTGGCCTTGAGCGGAAGCTCGGCGACGCGGGGCTCAAGCTCCTGCGGACGGCCGTGGGCGACCGCTACGTGCTCGAGGAAATGCGCAAGACCGGCTGCAATGTTGGCGGCGAGCAGTCCGGGCACATCATCCTCACCGACCATGCGACCACTGGTGATGGTCTCGTTGCGGGGCTCCAGGTCCTTGCGGCCCTAGTCCAGTCCAAAGGACCCGCAAGCGCCCTCCTGCGCCAGTTCGAGCCGCTCCCGCAGCTGCTGAAGAACGTCCGCTTCAACGGCGGAAGCGAGCCGCTGGAGACCGACAGCGTCAGGAAGCGCATTGCCGCGGCCGAGGCCGAGCTAGAGGGCAAAGGCCGGCTGCTCATCCGCAAATCGGGCACCGAGCCGCTAATCCGCGTCATGGCCGAAGGGGAGGACCCGGCGCTGGTCGAACGGATCGTCGACGACATTTGCGAGGCCGTTCAGTCCGCCGCGTGAACGCTTTTTTGGTAATTGTCGGCGCAACGACAATATCGTGCGGATGGAAAACTTCGCCCCGAAGAAGGGCTCGAAGGCGGATTCGGTGACGAAACCCGCCCGAATCCTCATTGTCGCCGGGTCCGACTCGGGCGGCGGCGCTGGGATTCAGGCCGATATCAAGACCGTAACCATGCTCGGCGGCCATGCGATGACCGCCGTCACCGCGATTACGGCGCAGAACACACTGGGCGTGAACGCCGTCCATCCGGTGCCCGCCGAGATGATCCTCGCCCAGATCGACGCCGTCATTAGCGATATCGGCGTCGATGCGGTGAAGATCGGCATGATCGGCAGCGCCTTCGCGGCGAAGCAGGTCGCCGTCCGGCTCCAGGAGCTAAAGAGCAACCAGCCGGACCTGCCGATCGTGTTCGATCCGGTCATGGTGGCGACCAGCGGTTCCTCGCTAGCGGACGATTCGACGATCGCCGCGTTCGGCCGGCTGATGGACGTCGCGACGCTGGCGACGCCGAACCTTCCAGAGTTGAAGCGTCTCACGTCCGAGGAGGACCCCGTCGCTGCAGCACTGCACCTCGTAGGTGAGCATGGCTGCGCGATCTTGATCAAGGGCGGGCATGACGAGGGCGATGCGCTCGCCGACGCGCTGATCGAAGAAGACAATATGACCAGCTGGCAGGGGAAGCGGATCGATACGACCAGCACCCACGGCACCGGCTGCACGCTGGCGAGCGCGGTCGCGACCTTCCTCGGTCAGGGAGCCTCGCTCGCCGACGCAGTTGCGCGCGCGCGCGAGTTCGTCCGCGTTGCGCTTCACGAGGCACCCGGACTGGGGCAGGGCGCCGGACCCATCGGACAGGTCGCTGTCCGCCTCGACGTGGGCGGCAGCCCGCGGCTTAACCAGGTGACGGTCACCGGCACCGACTACGACCGCTCGGTCGAGTTCTATCGCCGGCTCGGACTCAAGCAGATCGTCGACAATCCGCCCGATTACGCACGCTTCGAGGCCGAGGGAGGCGCGACCTTCTCCGTCCAGATCGACCCCGAAGAGAAGATCATCGCCACGACGGCCGTCTACTTCGAGTGCGACGACCTCGACGAACGCGTCGAGCAGCTTGCGCGCGCAGGAATCCCGTTTGAGCATGGCCCGCGCAACCAGCCGTGGATGTGGCGCGAGGCGCGCCTTCGCGATCCAGACGGTAACATCATCTTCCTCTACAAGGCTGGCGAGGCCCGCCGCTTCCCGCCCTGGCGGATGGAAAGCTAGACTTTTCCACAGCTTCTGTCGGATTGCGGTCTGGACGCCGGTGTTGGCCGGGGTGCAAGAGTCCGAATCGATGCCGCGACGCTGCTCCTTCAAGCTCGAGCTCGATTTCCCGCAGCCGCTTGCCGGAGTGGACGAAGCCGGATGCGCGCCGCTCGCCGGACCAGTCGTCGCCGCAGCCTGCATTCTCGATCGCGAGAAATTCCCGCGCGGAATCGACGATTCCAAGAACCTCCCGATTGAGAAACGCGAGGTGCTGTACGCGCGACTGATGAAGTCGGCGATCGGCTGGGCCGTGGGAATCGCGACCGTCGAAGAGATCGACAGCATCAACATCTACTGGGCGCGCATGCTGGCGATGACCCGAGCGGTCGAGGCACTTGGCCTCGAACCCGCGTGGGTGCTGGTGGACGGCAATGCGACGCCGCGCTGGCGACGGCCATCCAAGGCGATCGTTGACGGCGACGCGCGATGCCGTTCGATCGCGGCCGCCTCGATCATCGCCAAGGTCACCCGCGACCGCATGATGGCGGACTACGCCAACGAATATCCCGGCTACGGCTGGGAGCATAACCGCGGCTATCCGACGCCCGATCACCGGCGCGCGCTGCGCGAGCTCGGACCGACGCCGCTGCACCGACGGAGCTTTGGCCTGGTGCGTGCGATCGCGGATGCCGCAGATCAGCCGGAACTCATTTTCGAAGAAATCGC
>DASUCP010000188.1:0-3396 GCA_036275975.1 Sphingomicrobium sp. | reverse complement strand
GTCATGACGTGCGGGTCGGCGTGCCTCAGCTTGCCATCGTCCATCAGCGCCTTGAACTTCGTCGCCAGCCGCTCGAACGCCGGGCAGATCACGTTGTCGTAAAAATCCTTGCCCATGGTCGAGCCCGCCGGCTGGTTCGCGACCAGCCGCACGTTCGTGATCGGAAGGGCCGAGGTGCGCTTGTTGAGGTAAGCGGTGCCGAGCAGGATCAGGCTTTCGCGAAGGTCGTCGGTGGTCGGGAATTCGCGCATGACACGGTCGGCGTCGGTTGCGACCTGGAAGTCGAGGACCGCGCGAAGCAGGTCCTCCTTGGACGGGAAGTAGCCGTAGAGCGTCGCCTTCGAACCGCCGAGTCGCTCCGACAGCGCGGCCATCGAGCAGCGATCGTAGCCGTGCTTTTCGAACAGCTCGGCGGCGGCTCGGATGATCTCGCCCCGCTTCTCGTCTGTCCTTACCCGAGCCAAATCCAGCTAACTCCCTGAAATCTAATAACTGTACATGCCAGTTCAGTTATTCGTTGACAAGAGTCGACTCGATAACTAAACCGTACAGTACAGTTACATAGTTCCTGCCGCGTAACAAGCGGGAACCCAAAAAAGGGAAATACCAGATGAAGCGCCCACGGGCGACGCGGCTTGGCCGCGCAGGCTTCCTGTTGCCTATGTTCCTGGCGACCCCAGGCGCGGCGGTGCCGAACCTCGGAGCCAAGCCGGTTCCCGCATCCGCGAGCGACTATGCCGTTTTCGGCTGATGCAATCGCCCTTTCGGAGAAATGACCATGGCCGAACGCGATCCTCAGCAAACACTTACGGCCGAGAGCCATGAGATCCAGCCGACGCCGTCCGAGGCGGCTGCCGTCGCCCGCAAAGCCGACCCGCGCCGCAAGAAGGTGCTGCTTGGCCTGGCCGCCGGCTTCCTGCTCGCGGGCGGCGGCTGGTACATGTTCCACGACACGGGCGAGGTCTCGACCGACAACGCTTACGTCGGCGCCGATAGCGCGCAGGTGACTCCGCTGATTTCGGCGGCGGTCGTCGCGGTGCCGGTCGTCAACACTCAGTTCGTGCACAAGGGCGACGTGCTGCTGCGCCTCGACGACAGCGACGCTCGGCTCGCGGTCGAGAAAGCCGAGGCTGCCTATTTGAAGGCGCGCCGCGAGTACACGCGGTCGCGCGCGACCAGCGGATCGCTCGCGGCGCAGGTCGGCGCCCGTGACGCGGACATCGGCCAGGCGCGCGCCCAGCTCGTGGCCGCGCAGTCCGCGGTCGCGAAAGCCAAGGCCGACCTCGACCGCCGTGAGCATCTCGCCGGCAACGGCTTCGTCAGCAAGGAGGAGCTGACCAGCTACCGCAACGCCTTCGTCGCCGCGCAATCCAACGTCCGCCAGGCGCAGGCCGCGGTGGTGCAGGCCGAGGCAAGCCGCGGCGCAGCTCAGGAAAGCTACGCTGCCAACCAGGCGCTGATCGATGGCACCTCGATCGACACCAGCCCTGATGTCGCGTCCGCCAAGGCCGCGCTCGACCAGGCGAGTCTCGACCTCCAGCGTACCGTGATCCGCGCCCCGATCGACGGCGTGGTGACCAACCGCCAGGTGCAGGTCGGACAGCGCATCACTGCCGGCAATTCGGTGATGACCATCGTCCCGGTGAATAGCGTTTATGTCGAGGCGAACTTCAAAGAAGGCCAGCTGGAGCGCGTCCGCCCCGGTCAGCCGGTCGAGCTCACCAGCGATCTCTACGGCGGCGGCGTCACCTTCCACGGCCGCGTCATCGGATTCTCCGGCGGCACCGGGTCGGCCTTCGCCCTGATCCCGGCGCAGAACGCGACCGGCAACTGGATCAAGGTCGTTCAGCGCCTGCCGGTCCGTGTCGCGCTCGATCCGAAGGAACTCGCCGCACACCCACTCCGCGTCGGACTATCGATGGAAGCGATCATCGACGTCTCGGACCGGAACCGCCGCTGATGGAACGCGCGGCCCCTCGGGCGACGCCGCTCGCGGGGAGCATGGTCCTCCTTGCCGGCCTGGTGCTCGCGCTCAGCAACTTCATGGTCGTTCTCGACATCACGATCGCGAACGTCTCGGTCCCGCACATCGCCGGCGGTCTCGGAATTTCGCCGAGCGAAGGGACGTGGGTGATCACCTCATATGCGGTCGCCGAGGCGATCTGCGTCCCGCTGACTGGATGGCTCGCCAAGCGCTTCGGTGAGGTGAAGGTGTTCGTCGCGGGAATGATCGGCTTCGGGCTCTTCTCGTTCCTGTGCGGAACAGCGACCAGCCTCGGCGCGCTCATCGCATTTCGCATCGGACAGGGCCTTTCGGGCGGCCCGATCATGCCGATCAGCCAGACCCTGCTCCTGCGTATCTTCCCGAAGGAGCGGCATGCGATGGCGATGGGTATCTGGTCGATGACCACGATCACCGCGCCGATCTTCGGCCCAATCCTCGGCGGCACGATCAGCGACAATTGGGGCTGGAACTGGATCTTCTTCATCAACGTGCCGATCGCCATCGGCTGCTCCCTCGCGGCGGTTGCGCTTCTGCGTCGCGCCGAATCCGCGACCGAGCGCATGCCCGTCGACGTCGTCGGCCTCGGCCTGCTGGTGACGGCCGTCAGCGCGCTTCAGATCATGCTCGACCTCGGCCGCGAGCGCGACTGGTTCGGGAGCCCGTTCATCGTCACCCTCGCGATCATTGCCGCGATCGGCTTCGCCTTCCTGATCGTCTGGGAGCTGTTCGACCGCCACCCGATCGTCGACCTGAAGGTGTTCCGCCACAGCGGGTTCACTTTCAGCGTGCTTGCGCTGGTGTTCACCTACGGCGTCTTCTTCGCAACGCTCGTGATCATCCCGCAATGGCTGCAGAGCCAGCTCGGCTACACCGCAACCTGGGCCGGCTATGCCATGGCGTGGAATGGCGTCGCCGCAGTGTTCCTGGCACCCGTTGCGGCGATGCTGTCGCAGAAGGTCGACCCGCGAATCCTGGTGTCGGGCGGCATCCTGTGGCTGGCGGGGACCTCGCTGATCCGCGTCGTCTGGTGGACGACCGGCGCCGATTTCTGGACGCTGGCGCTGCCGCAGCTGATCCAGGGCGCCGGGATGCCCTTCTTCTTCGTGCCCCTGACGACGCTCGCGCTCGGAGCCGTCGAGGAGAACGAGGTGGCTTCCGCCGCGGGGGTGATGAACTTCCTCCGCACCATGTCGGGCGCCATCGCCACCGCGATCGGCGTGACGATGTGGGAAAATGGAGCGCAGGGCACCCGCGCCACGCTTACCGGCGTGCTCCACGGCACCAGCTCGACGATGCAGACGCTCCAGTCCCGAGGCTTCACCGTCGAGCAGTCCCGCCAGTTCGTCAGTCAGCTCGTCGAGAGCCAGGCCATCGCGGTCACCACCATCAAC
>DASUCP010000187.1:0-10387 GCA_036275975.1 Sphingomicrobium sp. | reverse complement strand
GCGCCGGTGACGACCGCGACTTTCCTCAAGCTCAGGACGCCGTCGCCTTGACGATCTTGCCAGGCTCGCGCGGCGGCTCGCCGGTGGGGAGCGCGTCCACATATTCCATGCCGCTCTCCACCTCGCCCCAGACAGTGTACTGGCCGTCCAGGAAACCTGCGTCGTCGAAGCAGATGAAGAACTGGCTGTTGGCGCTGTCGGGATCCTGCGATCGGGCCATCGACGCGGTCCCGCGCACATGCGGCTCCCTGGAGAACTCGGCCTTGAGGTTGGGAAGGTCGGAACCGTGATAGCCCGTTCCCGTGGGATCGCCGCCCTGCGCCATGAAGCCGGGAATCACGCGGTGGAACGGCACATTGTCGTAGAAGCCGCTGTTGGCGAGCTCGGTGATACGCTGGACATGACCGGGGGCAAGGTCCGGGCGGAGCTTGATGACGACGTCGCCGCCGGTGGAAAGGGAAAGGGTGAGGCGGTCGGCGTCGGCCATGCGGGTGGACTCCAGATGAAAGGTTCGAAAGCAGCGCGATTTAGGCGCGGGCGGGTGGTTGCGCCAGAGCGGCCTCGACCATAGGAGTGCCCTCGCAAGTCCAACCGAGGGGAGCGTCATGGCCGAAAACGACCAGATCGGCGCCCTCCCGCCTGAGGACGATACTCCCAACCAAGTGATGGACGAGGAGACCCGGCTTCGCCCGGAGTTCGTCGATCGCGTCCTCGACGCGGTTGACGCTGGCGACGACGAGACTGCGCGGAAACTCGTCGCTCCGCTTCACCCCGCCGACGTCGCCGACCTTATCGAGCTCGCGGCGCGGGACGAGCGCGAAGGGCTGGTGAAGGCGCTCGCCGGGATCGTCAGCCCGGACGTGCTCGCGGAAATGAACGAGTTCGTTCGCGACGATTTGCTCGACGAGCTCGAGCCGCAGCAGGTCGCGGATATCGCGGGGCAGCTGGAGACCGACGACGCGGTCGCGCTGATCGAAGATCTCGACCGCGACGAGCAGCAGGCGGTGCTCTCGGCGATGGAGCCGGACGACCGCGCCGCAGTCGAGGAAGCGCTGAGCTATCCGGAGGAATCGGCCGGTCGCCTGATGCAGCGCGACCTCTGCGCGGTACCGGAGCATTGGAAGGTCGGGCAGATCATTGATTATCTGCGGTCGACCGAGGATTTGCCGACCGACTTCTGGGAAGTGTTCGTGGTCAACGCGACCCACCACCCGGTGGGCACGTGCAAGCTCTCGACGATCCTCAGGACGCCGCGAAACACGCCCGTCGCGGAAATCATGTCGCGCGAGCAGACGCTAATCGACGTCGACATGGACCAGGAAGACGTCGCGCTGCGCTTCCAGAAATATGCGCTCGTTTCGGCCGCAGTCGTCGACGACGACGGCCGGCTCGTCGGAATGATCACCGTCGACGACGTGGTCCACATCATCCAGGAGGAAGCGGGGGAGGACGTCCTGCTCCTGTCCGGTGCCGGCGAGGGCGACATCAACGAGCCGGTGCGGCTGACCGTTCGGCGACGGCTCTTCTGGCTGGTGATCAACCTCGGCACCGCGATCCTGGCGGCAAGCGTCGTCAGCCTCTTCCAGGGCGAGATCGGGAAATACGCGGTCCTGGCCGTCCTGATGCCGATCGTTGCCGGAATGGGCGGGAATGCCGGGACGCAGACGCTCGCTGTGGCTGTCCGTGCGATCGCCACCAATCAGCTGACCGAGTCGAATACGCTAAGGGCGTTCGGCCGCGAGCTGACCATCGCGCTCGCGAATGGCGTTTCGCTGGGGGTGCTGATCGGGATCGGGGTGACTTTGATTTTCGGCAATCCGCTGCTCGGAGCGGTGATGGGCGCCGCGATGGTGATCAACAATCTCGCGGCAGGCCTGGGCGGGATCTTCGTTCCTGTGACACTCGACCGCGTGAGGATTGACCCCGCCGTGTCGTCGGCCGTGTTCGTCACGACGATCACCGATGTAACGGGGTTTTTCAGCTTCCTCGGGCTCGCGGCGCTGGTCGGCCTCGGCCGCTAAGTCGTTGCGAATTCACGGGGCTTCCGGCACTTCCTGAGACGTGCCGACTCTCCACCTGACGAAGGTTGCGTTCGCCTGCCGCGACCTCGACGCGCTAAAAGAACGGATTGCGCGGCGCGCCATCGACGGCGAGGTGCGCATTGCCACGCGGATGCGGCCGAAGCGCGCTGCGGAGCTCATCGGCGGGAATCTCTACTGGATCTGCAAGCATCGGCTCATCGCCGGGCTTGAGATCCTGCGCTTCGAGGACCGGGATGACGGCCGAATCGACATTGTCTGCTCGTCCGAGCTCAAGACCGTCTCGCCGATGCCTCGGCGTGCGCACCAGGGCTGGCGGTATCTGGAGGAAGCGGATGTACCCTCGACAGACGACGACGGGAGCGGCCTCAGCGCGCTCCCGTCACGGCTCTATGGCCGTCTTGCTGCCTTGTCTCTGGTGTGAGGGGTCGGCTTACCTGAACAGGATGATCAGGATGACGATTAACAGGATGAGGCCGCCGATACCGAAATACATGTTGCTCTCCGTTCTTTAGCCGCTCGACGGTGACAACGATTGCGGCTCAGCTGGGTTGCTCCGGCCAACTCGGTCGTCTTGCCGACGTTCTGAAGCCCATCTAGGGCAGGCCAAACAGCAAGGAGCCCGCAATGATCGTTTCAGCCCGGATCGACGAAAAGGTCGCGAAACGCGCCATGCTGAGCCATCCTTTTTATCAGGCCTGGACCGAAGGGCGCTTGCCGCTCGACACCCTGCGTGCCTATGCGCGCCAGTACTTCCACCATGTCGAAGCTTTCCCGCGAGCGGTGAGCGCAGTGCACAGCGCATGCCCGGACCGCGAGGGGCGCCGGATGCTCGCCGAGAACCTTGCCGAGGAAGAAGGTATCGAGGCCGGGAAGCAGGATCATGCAAACCTGTGGCTGATGTTCGCGGTTGGTCTGGGCGAAGGGCCCGCCGCTGTTCGCGCGCAGTCCCTCAATCCCGAAACCCAGGCGCTGATCGACACCTTCCGCAAGCTCTCGCGGCGCTCGTACGCGTCCGGTCTCGGAGCACTCTACGCCTACGAGAGCCAATTCCCGGCTGTCGCGACCGCCAAGATCGAAGGGCTGATCGACCGCTACGGCATCAGTGACGAACCGACACTGCGTTTCTTCCGTGTGCACCAGAGCGCGGACGTCGAGCACAGCTCGGTCTGCCGCGCGTTGCTCGACCGCTTGCCGGCGGACCAGCAGGAGGAGGCGATCGAAGCCGGCGAGGAGCTCGCCGGAGCGCTGTGGAATTTCCTGTCGGGTGTGGAGGCCAGCGCCGCGATTAACTAGCGGCAGCCACTGATGCTTGCCGACCCGCTTGCACGAACGGTGCAGGCTGGATTGCCCGAGAGGCGTACCGTCGCCGGTCCCGTGGCGTCGATCGTCGCCGAATTGCTCACCGAAGCGTTGATCGTCGCTGCGCCGTCGGCGCCCAACGTCGCATCCTTCACGTCGAGGTTTGCGGCATCGAGGCTCGAAATTCCGCGAATGACCGCGGTCACCTTGCGGGCCTGGCCGGAAAGCGATGCGCGCGCGGTCCCGACCACGCTGACGTTCAGCTGGTCGACCGCGACCTCGTCGATTCCCACCGAGCCGGAGCCCTGGACGGAAAGGTCGAACGACAGGCCCTTCGCGCGGTCGATGTCGAGAATGCCCGAGCCGTTCAGCCACGCCGAGGACAGGTCGTGCGTGCCGAGGCTGATGACTACGGGGCCGGGGTCCTTGCCGGGATAGCCGCCCCAGGAATCGAGGCTGCTGTGAACCACCAGGGTGTTGCCCTGAACCTCAATCGCGACGCGGTCGATGGCGGCGGGCGAGCCGCTGGCGCGGGCGAAGGGCGCGACACCGGTCTTCAGGCTGACGTCGAACGGCCCCTCGATTCGGATCTTCTCGAAGCTCGTGACTCCGAAATTGCGGGTGGCGCCTGCCGCGGGCGCGGACAGCATACCAACGGCGGAAACGGCAATGAGGAAGGTGCGCATCGGCTCACCTTCCTACAGCATGGTTAAGGGGGCTTTAAGAGCAGCGAACGTTGCCGGAACCCGCCTTGCTGACGTTGCACTTGGCGCCGCCGGAGACATCGACGTCGCCGGAGCCCATGATGCTAACGTCCGCAGTCGTCGCCGCATTGGCCTTCACGCTGCCGGACCCGGCGATCGAAACCTTCGCCTGTTGCGTCTGGATGCCGGCGGCATCGATATCGCCCGAGCCGCCGATCGAATACTCGCCGGACTGCGCCTTGCCGGCCGCAGCCTTCGCACCGCCGGAGCCGGCGATTGAAAGCTTCAGCGTTTGGACGTCGAGGTCGCCGACGGCGAGGTCGCCCGAGCCGGCGACCGTTCCTTCGAAGGCATCGCCTTGCACCTTGTCGACCTTGATGTCGCCTGACCCAGCGATGGTCGCGGCATCGAGCTGCGGGACGGTCACCGTGAAGGTCGCCTTGCCGTGGGAGCCCCAGCTCATGTGGAACCAGCCGTTGTGCTCCTGCGGCCGAATGACGAGCTTGTCGCCGCGCACCTCGACTACGGTCCGCTCGAGCAGCTTCTCACCGCCTCGCGCGGAAACAGCGGGGTTGCCGCCGGTGTGAACCTCGACCTCATAGGGTCCCGCAACTTCCAGCTTCTGGAAATTGCCGACCTGGTAATTGCGCGAGACGGTCGGTCCGCCGTCCTCGGAGCGATGGTATGTGCATCCGGCCGTTGCCGCGGAAGCAGCGATCACAGCCGCGACGATGGACTTGTGCATCTTAACCTCTCCCGTTCCGCTGTATTACATGAGCAATACACAAGCGCGGGAAGCCCCGCAAGCGCAAAAAGAAGGGCGCCGTGGAGGCGCCCTTCCTCTGTCGACCGGACGCGGCTGAGGCGCGTCGCGGACTGCTCCCCGGCAGCCCTCAGGCCGGTTCTTTCGTTTTGTGATGGATGACGGCGGCCTTGTTCAGGATCTCAAGGATCTTCGCCAGTGCCGCCTTCTCGTCGGTCTGTTCCATCGCGCCGAGTTCGCGCGCCAAGCGCGACGAAGCGGCTTCGAAGATCTGCCGCTCGGAATAGCTCTGCTCCGGAGCATCGTCCGGGCGGAACAGGTCGCGCGTGACTTCGGCGATCGAGGTCAGGTCGCCGGAGTTGATCTTCGCTTCATATTCTTGGGCGCGGCGGGACCACATGGTGCGCTTGACCTTCGGCTTGCCCTTCAGAGTCTCGAGCGCGTCCTTCATCGTCTTGTCCGACGAGAGCTTGCGCATTCCAACCGAGTCCGCCTTGTTGACCGGAACCCGGAGAGTCATCTTCTCCTTCTCGAACCGGAGCACGTAGAGCTCCAGGCTGGTTCCAGCAATTTCGGTGCTTTGCAGCTCGACGACACGACCAACGCCGTGCTTGGGGTAAACAACATAATCGCCGACGTCGAAGCTAAGCGCCTTTGTAGCCATTACAGACCTTTCCATTTGCGGCAGAAGAGCCGACGCATCCGCGTCGCCCCCCGTAACGACCCATGGTCGTGGCTCCCCAGCCTGTTTCGTGGCTTCCCTATGAATTTAAGGCCGCAGCTGAATCGCTCGCGGCCCCGTGTGACAGTTTTATATCAGAACTCAGGTCAAATTGCGAGTCCGAGCTGGGCAGGTATGGCTTGGTTGATCTCGGTCAAGTTATGGAGCCCGAGACCGAGCAGACGGATGCCTTTCGGCAGGGGGTGAAGCGCCGCCAGCAGGGTCTGTCCCGCGCTCGCGAAGGCCTCCTGATCCGGCACGTTCGACGCGAAGCTCTTCGACCGCGTAATGATGGTGAAATCGCCGAACTTGATCTTCAGTGTCACAGTCCGTCCGGCGACCTCCGCGCGTTCGACGCGCGCCCAGGCGTAGCCCGCGATCCGCTCGAGCTCGGCGGCGAGGCGTTCGGGATCGCGCAAATCCTCGTCGAAGGTCCGCTCGGCGCTCACGGATTTGTAGGGCCGGTCGGGCTTCACCTCGCGATCGTCGATCCCACGGCAGATCCGCCAGTACCAGTCGGCGGAGCTTCCGAATTTCGCCTGGAGCGCCGGGAGGCTCCATTCGCGGAGGTCCGCGCCGGTGTGAATCCCCAGACGCTCCATCTTGCTTGCCGTCACCGGGCCGACACCGTGAAAGCGCGCGACCGGTAGTGAGGCCACGAACTCGGGCCCCTTCTCAGGCGTGATCACGCACAGCCCGTCAGGCTTGCGGTGATCGGAGGCGAGCTTCGCGATGAACTTGCAATAGCTGACGCCGGCGGACGCGGTCAGCTGGCACTCTTCGCTAATCCGGCGTCGGATGTCTTCGGCGATCGCGCGTGCGCTTCCGAGTCCGTGCCGGTCCTCGGTCACGTCAAGATAGGCTTCGTCGAGGCTTAGCGGCTCAACGAGGTCTGTGTAGTCGAAGAAGATGGCGCGAATCTGCTGCGAGACGGCGCGGTACACATCGAACCGCGGTTTGACGAAAATCAGCTCCGGGCAGCGCCGCTTGGCGGTCACCGAAGGCATCGCCGAGCGCACGCCGAACGGACGCGCCTCGTAGCTCGCCGCCGTCACCACTCCGCGATGGCCGCCGCCGACCGCGACCGGCTTGCCTTTGAGGCTCGGATCGTCGCGCTGCTCGACCGACGCGTAGAAGGCGTCCATGTCGACATGGATGATCTTTCGTAACGGCTTCTCGGCGCTTTGCATCGCGGCGCCTATCTGATTAAGGCGCGCCGCCATGAACATCCACGAATATCAGGCCAAAGAGTTGCTCGCGAAGTTCGGCGTGCCGGTCCCCGCGGGTTATCCCGCCATGAGCGTCGACGAAGCCGTCGAGGCCGCCAAGAAGCTGCCCGGGCCACTCTGGGTGGTGAAGGCCCAGATTCACGCCGGTGGACGCGGCAAGGGCAAGTTCAAGGAATTGGGCGAGAGCGCCAAGGGCGGCGTCCGACTCGCCCACTCGGTCGACGAGGTCCGCGAGCATGCCGCCGAGATGCTTGGCAAGACCCTCGTGACGTTGCAGACAGGCCCGCACGGCAAGCAGGTGCAGCGGCTGTACATCACCGACGGCGTCGACATCGAAAAGGAATATTACCTGGCGCTGCTCGTGGATCGGGAAACCGGTCGCATCGCCGTGGTCGCATCGACCGAAGGCGGGATGGAAATCGAGAAGGTCGCGCACGAGACGCCCGAGAAGATCACCACCATCACCATCGATCCAGCGACCGGCCTCATGCCGCACCATGGGCGTGAAGTGGCGGCGGCGCTCGGCCTCAGTGGGGACCTCGCCAAGCAGACGGCGAAGGTTCTGGCGAAGCTCTACGACGCCTTCCTCGGCACCGACGCCTCGCAGATCGAAATCAATCCGCTGGCGGTCACCGACAACGGCCGGGTGATGGTGCTCGACGCAAAGGTCGGGTTCGACAACAATGCCGAGTTCCGCCACCCCGACCTCGAGCAGCTCCGCGACCTCAGCGAAGAGGATCCGATGGAGATCGAGGCGTCGAAATACGACCTCGCCTACATCAAGCTCGACGGGAACATCGGCTGCATGGTGAACGGCGCCGGCCTCGCCATGGCGACGATGGACATCATCAAGCTGAACGGCGCGGAGCCGGCCAACTTTCTCGATGTTGGCGGCGGCGCCTCGAAGGAGAAGGTCACCGCGGCGTTCAAGATCATCCTCAGCGATCCGGCGGTACAGGGCATATTGGTCAACATCTTCGGCGGGATCATGCGCTGCGACATCATCGCCGAGGGCATCGTCGCCGCCGCGCGCGAGGTGGAGCTCGATGTTCCGCTGGTAGTCCGGCTGGAGGGCACCAACGTGCAGCAGGGCAAGGACATTCTCGCCTCCTCGGGACTGCCGATCATTCCCGCCAACGACCTCGGCGACGCCGCGAAGAAGATCGTCGCGGAAGTGAAAGCGCCCGTTGCGGCATGAACTTGACTGTGCTCCTGCGCCGGCAGGAGCCCAGACTCTTTTCTTCTTAAGACTGGGTCCCTGCCGTCGCAGGGACACGAGGAGAACCGAATGAAACTGCTGGTCGGCGTCAAACGCGTCATCGACTACAACGTAAAGCCGCGGGTGAAGATGGACGGCTCGGGCGTCGATCTCGCCAACGTGAAGATGAGCATGAATCCGTTCGATGAGATCGCGGTCGAGGAAGCGGTCCGCCTGAAGGAAAAGGGCGCCGCCACCGAGATCGTGGCGGTGTCGATCGGCCCGGCGAAGGCGCAGGAGACGCTGCGCACCGCGCTGGCGATGGGTGCCGACCGCGCCATCCTCGTCCAGACGGACGAGGAGGTCGAGCCGCTGGCGGTCGCCAAGATCCTCGCCAAGATCGCCGAGGAAGAGCAGCCGCAGATGGTCATCCTCGGCAAGCAGGCGATCGACGACGACAATAATGCTACCGGGCAGATGCTCGCCGCGCTGCTCGGCTGGCCGCAGGGTACTTTCGCTTCGAAGGTCGAGGCGGGCGCCGACGCCGTCACCGTCACGCGCGAAGTCGACGGCGGACTGGAGACGGTGAAGCTGAAGCTTCCGGCCGTCGTCACTACGGACCTTCGTCTCAATGAGCCGCGCTACGCGTCGCTGCCGAACATTATGAAGGCAAAATCGAAGCCGCTCGCGACCAAGTCGCCGGGCGACTACGGCGTCGATGTCGCGCGGCGTCTGGAGACGTTGAAGGTTGTCGAGCCGGCCAAACGCCAGGCGGGAATCAAGGTCGGCACCGTCGACGAGCTGGTCGAGCGGTTGCACGGTTTGGGGATTGCGAAATGAGCGTTCTGGTTCTCGTCGAGCATGACGGAAAGTCGATCAAGGACGCGACGCTGGCTACCGTCACGGCGGCGGTGAAGCTCGGCGACGTCCATGCACTGGTCGCTGGCAACAATGTGGGTGGGATCGGCGAGGCTGCTGCGAAGATCTCCGGCATCGCGAAGGTGCTGGTCGCGGACGCGCCGCACCTCGATCACGATCTCGCCGAAACCGTCGCACCGGTCGCCGCCAAGCTGATGGACGGTTACGACGCGTTCTTTGCTCCAGCGACGACGTTCGGGAAGAACATCGCGCCGCGCGTCGCCGCGCTGATCGACGCCATGCAGATCAGCGATATCTTGTCCGTCGAAGGGCCGGACACGTTCACTCGCCCGATTTACGCCGGCAACGCGATCGCGACAGTCAAGTCGAACGATGCGAAGAAGGTGATCACCGTTCGTACCACCGGATTCGACAAAGCGCCTTCGGAAGGCGGCTCCGCGTCGGTCGAGCAGGTCGACGCCGGTTCGGGCGACGGCAAGAGCGAGTTCGTCTCGATGGAAGCGTCGGAGAGCGAACGGCCCGAGCTCACCAGCGCCAAGGTCATCGTGTCGGGAGGCCGCGCGTTCGGATCGTCCGAGCAGTTCCATTCGCTCCTCGATCCACTGGCCGACAAGCTCGGCGCCGCCGTCGGCGCGAGCCGCGCAGCGGTCGACGCTGGCTATGCGCCAAACGACTATCAGGTCGGGCAGACCGGCAAGATCGTCGCTCCGCAGGTCTACATCGCGATCGGCATTTCCGGCGCGATCCAGCACCTCGCTGGCATGAAGGATTCGAAGACGATCATCGCCATCAACAAGGACGAAGAAGCGCCGATCTTCCAGGTCGCGGACATCGGCCTCGTCGGCGACCTGTTCAAAATCGTCCCGGAGCTGACGGAGAAGCTTTAGAATCCGCTCAGGAACTCGGCGACGTTCGCGCCGAGCGCTTCGACCGCATAGCCGCCCTCCATGACGATCAGCGTCGGGATGCCGAGCGACGCGATGCGCCGCGCCATCGGTGCGTAGTCGCTGGCCTTGAGCTTGAAATGGCTGATCGGGTCTGCCTCGTGGGTATCGGCGCCGTAGCTGACGATTAGCAGGTCCGGTGTGCTCTTCTCGAGCCAGTCGAGCGCATGCTGCAGGGCCGGCGCATAGCCGCTCCATTCGGTGCCGCGGGGCAGAGGCAGGTTCAGGATATTGCCTTCGCTCTCGTCGGCATGGCCCCAGAAGAAAGGGTAATCGGTCGAGGGGTCGGCATGGATCGAAGCGAAGAACACGTCATCCCGCCCGGCGAAGATGTCCTGCGTGCCATTCCCATGATGATAGTCCACGTCGAGGATCGCGACCCGCCGCTTGCCGGCTGCGAGCGCGGCTTCGGCGCAGATGGCTGCGTGGTTCAGGTATGAGTAGCCGCCGAAATAATCCGGCCCGGCGTGGTGCCCCGGTGGTCGTGTGAAGGCAAAGGCGCTTCGCTCTTCGCCGAGCACGGCTCCAAGCCCCGCCAGCGCCGTCTGCACGCTCCAGTAGCACGCATCCCACGTTCCCTCGCCGATCGGCGTCGACGTGTCGAAGCT
>DASUCP010000186.1:0-7461 GCA_036275975.1 Sphingomicrobium sp. | reverse complement strand
CGAGCGTGCGGAGACGCCTGCCGACGTCCTCAATCGGCTCGACGCGGCTTCTGCCGCGCGACGAAAAATGAAAAGTTTGTCATGAGAGGGGAGTCTCCGCCGCCTCATTTACGTCGCCCGGAACATCGCCCATCGGAATTCATTCACTCCTGACATTCCCGCCTCGGCCAACCAGCGACCCCAAAGGACAGCAGTAAGATGAAGGATCGCGACGCCGCCATGCATGCGCTCACCAAGGTGCCGGCCGTCACGCTTGGCTTCTGGATCATCAAGGTGCTCGCGACGACGCTCGGCGAAACCGGTGGCGACACCGTGACGATGAGCTGGCTCGGCGAAACCACGCCGCACCCCGTGCCCGGCGGCTATCTCATCGGCACGGCGATTTTCGGGGTGCTTCTGATTGGTCTCGTCTTCGCCCAAATCCGCGCCCACAAGTTCAATCCCTGGCTCTACTGGGCGACGATCGTCGCTTCGACGACCTGCGGAACGACGCTCGCCGACTTCGCCGACCGTTCGCTCGGCATCGGCTATCCGGGCGGTTCGCTGCTGCTCCTCGCTTGCGTGCTCGGTTCGCTGTTCGCGTGGCACCAGGTGCTCGGCACGGTCAACGTGAACACGGTGACCAGCCCGCGCCAGGAGATTTTCTATTGGATCACGATCACCTTCTCGCAGACGCTCGGCACCGCGCTCGGCGACTGGGCGGCGGACAACGTGAGCGAAGGCGGATGGGGATTGGGGTACAGCGGCGGCGCGCTCGTGTTCGGCGCCGGCCTGCTGATCCTCGCCATCCTCTACTTCACGAGCAGTAAGATCAGCCGCGTGTTCCTGTTCTGGGCGGCGTTCATCCTCACCCGACCGCTCGGGGCGACGGTCGGCGATTTCCTCGACAAGCCGATCGGCAAGGGCGGCCTCGAGTGGAGCCGACCGCTCGCCTCCGCGGTTCTTTTCGTCGTCATTATCCTGCTGATCCTGGTCCTGCCGCAGCGGGCCGGCCGCCATCCTGGACAGGCGGAACAACCCGCGTGACGCTTCGCCTTGTCTGCGCCGCGCTTGCTTTCCTGGGCGCGGCGTCCCCCGCATTTGCAGGCCCACCATACCTCACCGACGATCCGGTTCCCACCGACACCGGCCATTGGGAGATCTATGGTTTCGCGACCGGCGAAGGCGAGCACTCCACGTTCGACGGAGAAGGCGGCTTCGATTTGAACTACGGGCCAGTCAAAGGCGTCCAGCTCACCGCGACGCTTCCCTTGAGCTTCTCGCGCGAACCGGGCACCGGCTGGCAAAGCGGAACCGGGGATGTCGAGCTCGGCGTCAAATACCGCTTCGCCAACGATGAGAAGCATGGCTTCTCCGCCGCCATCTTTCCGCGCGCGATCCTTCCGACCACGAGCCATTCGCCCGGCGAGAAGACGCGTTTCCTCCTGCCCTTATGGCTCGGCAAGGACTTTGCCGGCGGCACCAGTGTCTTCGGTGGCGGCGGCTACACGATCAATCCCGGCGCCGGAAACCGCAGCTTCTGGCAGGCCGCGTTGGCGGTCACCCAGGACCTCAGCGACGAGGTCTCGGCCGGCGCCGAGATCACTCGTCAGGGCTCCGACACAACGGACGGCACTGCGCAAACTCGTGCCGGCCTAGGGTCGATCATCAAGCTATCCGACCATTACGCGCTGCTCTTCTCGGGGGGGCCGACCTGGGCCGACCACCGTACCGGCTATCATTTCTACGGAGCGCTCGGACTCTTCTTCTAGGGAGCGACGACCAGCACGCGGAACGTACCCGGCACGGCCTTGGGCCGCTGGCCCTCCGGCGCGGGCGCAAGCGTCGCCGACGGCAAATACACGCGCCCGGTGCTCGGATCGAGCGCGATCGTCCGCGCGCTGACCGCCGTTGGGATTTGCCCGACCACCTTGGGTGCTGCTCCGAGTTGGATGAGTGTCAGATTGCCGTCCCGGCCGGCAGGCACGAACGCCAGGTTCCGCTTCTCATCGAAAGCGGCCCCGTCAGCGCCCTTCCCGATCTCCAGCCTGGCAACCTGCCGTCCGTCGGGCGCAGACACGATCGCGACCCCATTCTCCCCACAAGCCGAGAGAATTTCGCGTGCCTCGGCATCATAGGCGATTCCGGTCGGACCCTCGCAGCCCGCGAGCGGAAAGCGCGAGATCAGCTTGCGGCTCCTCGTGTCGAGAACCGCGACTTCGTTTTTGTCCTCGACGTTGACGTACATCCGCCCGTGCCCGTCCGCCGCGGCAAATTCGAGCGAGCCACCGACCGGCACCGTCGCAAGCACCTTCGCGGAGGGCACGTCCACGACCGTCGCTTCGCCGCTTCCCGGGTCCATAATCCACAGCGTCTTCGTCGCCGGGTCCCACGCCGCCGCATCGGGCTTCTTGCCCGTGGGGATCGTTGCCCGCACCTTGCCCGTGCGGCCATCGAACAGCAGCGCAGTGTTGCTTTCGCCGTTGGTCGAGACAATTTCGTGCGTGCCTGGAAGGACGAGCGCCGAATGGACCCGCTGCCCCGGCACGATGCGGTCCGTCGCCTTGCCCGTCCGGAGGTCGATCGCGGTCACGCCGTCGGGCCTGCCGATGTACAGGCGCTGGTCGCCCGGATCGACACTAAGGATATCCCACCCTCCGTCGCCCGCGGCGAGCCGCGCCACGACATGATAAGTCGGTACTGAAGCCGGCGCGGCGGCAATGGCGGACAGGCAGATCGCAGCAAGCAGTGCACGCATCAGTTTCATTCCCTGGTCATGTTGCATGACGCAGCGTAGCGCCTAGCGAAGGTGAGGACGAATGACTTACCTGTAACGTTCGGACCGATCGCGCCGTTGGCCGATCCTGTTTCGTTCAATTATCGCCCCATCCCAACAACTTAGCTACGGCACTGGAACGACGTTAGCTTCGTCACGTTACATCCTCAGCCCCCAACCGATCGGAAACATTTTGGCCACAAAAGAGACCGAACGCACCCTCAATGCGGGGGCATACGAGCGTCTCGTCCAGTCGGTCGTCGACTATGCGATCTTCATGCTCGACCGCGAGGGCCATGTGATCAGCTGGAACTCGGGCGCGGAGCGGATCAAGGGCTATTCGGCCGACGAGATCATCGGCGAGCATTTCTCGCGCTTCTATACGCCCGAAGACCTTGAAGCGGACGTGCCTAAGGAAGCGCTGCGGGCGGCTCGCGAGGAAGGGCGGTTTACGGCGGAAGGCTGGCGCGTGCGCAAGGACGGCAGCCGCTTCTGGGCGATGGTCGTCATGGACCCCATCCGCGACGATGACGGTGAGATCATCGGCTTCGCCAAGGTCACCCGCGACATGACCGAGAAGCGTGAGGCCCAGCTCGAGCTGGAGCGCTCGCATGAGGCCTTGTTCCAGTCGCAGAAGATGCAGGCGGTCGGCCAGCTCACCGGCGGCCTCGCGCACGATTTCAACAATCTGCTGACGGGCATCACCGGCAGCCTCGACCTCATGAAGATCCGACTTGCACAGGGCCGAGTGAACGAGCTCGACCGCTATATCACCGCAGCCCAGGGCGCCGCTTCCCGGGCGGCCACCCTCACCCACCGCCTTCTGGCATTTTCGCGCCAGCAGACCCTGGAGCCCAAAGTTACCGATGCGAACAAGCTGATTGCCGGAATGGAGGAGCTGGTCCGCCGCACCGCGCCCGAGATCGAGATTGAAACAGTCTTCGCCGCCGGGCTCTGGCCGTGCTTCTGCGACCAGAACCAGCTCGAGAATGCCATCCTCAACCTGTGCATCAACGCCCGCGACGCGATGCCCGACGGCGGGCGGATCACGATCGAGACCGCCAACACCTGGATCGACCGCATCGGCGCGATGGAGCGCGACATGCCGCGTGGACAATATGTTGCGATCTGCGTCACCGACACCGGCGTCGGGATGCCGCCAGACGTGATTGCGCGCGCGTTCGATCCGTTCTTCACGACGAAGCCGATCGGCAAGGGCACTGGCCTTGGCCTGTCGATGATCTACGGCTTTGCCAAGCAGTCTGACGGACAGGTGCGGATCTATTCCGAGCTGGGCCACGGGACGACGGTCAAGATTTACCTGCCGCGCCACCACGGCGAGGGTTCGGAAAAAGTCGTCGAGAAGGTGGCGAGCGACGTACCCGGCGCTCAGGCGGGAGAGACGGTGCTGGTCGTCGACGATGAGCCGACCGTCCGAATGCTGATCGGGGATACGCTGGGCGAGCTCGGGTACGAGTTCCTCGAAGCCGCCGACGCCGCGTCCGGACTGAAGATCCTTCAGTCGGGAGCGAAGATCGACCTTCTCATCACCGACGTCGGGCTGCCCGGCGGCATGAACGGCAAGCAGATGGCGGATGTCGCGCGCCAGACGCGGCCCAATCTCAAGGTGCTTTTCATCACCGGCTATGCCGAGAACGCGACCATTTCGAACGGCCATCTCGGAGCAGGCATGCAGGTCATGAGCAAGCCCTTCGCGATGGAAAGCCTCGCCACCCGCATCCGCTCGATCATCGAGGAATGACGGCGTCCATTCTGGGACGGTAATATGAACGACGCTTGCTCCGGCGCGGCGTGCAGTGCAATCAGCCGCCGCCGGAGAGGAGTCGCATGGGCCTGAAGAAGTTTGCGTTCGTCGCGCTCGCGCTCGCGTCGGCGGCCGTCGCCGAAAGCCATGTCCAGCCGGCCGTGCAGCCCGGCGGCGACATCCCCAAGGCGTTCCACCCGACCGCTCCGCCGACCCCCAAGGGCGGCGACATCCCGCAGCGCTTCAACCCGCCGCGGGCCGAGTTCCAGTACATCCGCCGCGAAGTCATGATCCCGATGCGCGACGGCGCGAAGCTCTACGCCGTGCTGATCATGCCGCGCGGCCATGGCCCCTTCCCGATCATGCTCGACCGCACGCCCTATTCGGCCGATCAGGCGACCTCGCGTGGCAGCTTCGGGACCATGCCCGAGAACATCCTTTCGCCCGCTTATGCCGAGCTGGTCCGCGCCGGCTATATCGTCGCGGTCGAGGACGTTCGGGGCAAGTACAAGTCCGAGGGCGATTACGTGATGAACCGGCCGCTGCGCGGGCCGCTCAATCCGACCGCGGTCGATCATTCGACGGACGCCTACGATACCATCGACTGGCTGGTGAAGAACGTGTCGGAGAGCAACGGCCGCGTCGGCACCATCGGCACCAGCTACGACGGCTTCACCACGCTGATGAGCCTGGTGAACCCGCACCCGGCATTGAAGGCCGCGGTCCCGATCAACCCCATGGTCGACGTGTGGAAAGGCGACGACTGGTTCCACAACGGTGCCTTCCGGCAGGAGATGATTAGCTACGTCTACGGCCAGACCGCGACGAAGAAGTCCGACGAGGAATGGTTCAGCTCCGGCTATGACGATTACACGACCTACCTGCGCTACGGCTCTGCGGGCGCCTACGGCGACGCGATGGGGATGGAGCAGCTGCCCTTCTGGGTGCGGCTGACCGAGCATCCCGATTACGACGAATATTGGCAGGACCAGGCGGTCGACAGGATTCTCGCCCGCGCGCCGCTGACCGTCCCGACTTTATTCGTAGGGAGCGAGTGGGATCAGGAGGATATTTACGGCGCGCCCGCGGTATTTAACGCGACGAAATCCAGCCCCAACGCCCGCCTCGTGCTCGGCCCCTGGCACCACGGCCAGGCGAACGGTGCGGCGACGACCCTCGGCCCACTGGATTGGGGCTCAGACACCGGCAAGTGGTTCCGGAAGAACGTCATGCTCCCATTCCTCGACGAGCATCTGAAAGGCGGCGCGGCCTCCAACGTTGCCCGCGTCACCGCGTTCGAGGTCGGCCCAAACCAATGGCAGCGCCTCAACGATTGGCCCACCGCCTGCGCGAGCGGCTGCCCAGCCAACCTCACCCCACTCTATCTCGCGCCCGACAATCGCGTCAGCTTCGACCGGCCTTCAGGCACTGCATTCGATTCCTACGTCTCCGATCCCGCGAAGCCCGTCACCTACCGAGCCCGCCCCAACCTCTCCCCCTGGGCGCAGGGGTCGACCTGGCGCTACTGGCTCGAGGACGACCAGCGCTTCGCCGAGGCCCGTCCCGACGTGCTCTCCTATTCGAGCGCTCCGCTGACACAACCGCTGCACCTGTCCGGCACTCCGCTCGTGCACCTCGTCGCCTCGACCAGCGGCACCGATAGCGATTGGGTGGTGAAGCTGATCGACGTCTATCCCGCGCAACAGCCCGACAAGCCGGCGCTCGGCGGCTACGAGCTCGCCATCGCCATGGACGTGATCCGCGGCCGCTATCGCACTGATGCGGAGCACCCGCATCCGCTGAAGCCCAACGAACCGCTGACCTACGAATTTGCGCTTCCCAACGTCGATTACGTTGTCGAGCCAGGCCACCGCCTGATGGTCCAGGTCCAGTCGAGCTGGTTTCCCTTGTACGACCGCAACCCGCAGACTTTCGTGCCCAACATCTTCTTCGCGAAGAGCAGCGACTATCGCCCGGCGACGCAGAAGGTGTTCAGCGGGCCAGAAGGCACCTGGATCGGACTGCCCGTCGTCCACTGAGCCTTGCGCCCGCCGCTTGGCCTAGCTACCTCGCCGGACGGCCTAGGAGTGTAGCTCAGTTGGTAGAGCATCGGTCTCCAAAACCGAGGGCCGGGGGTTCGAGTCCCTCCACTCCTGCCACCTGCAGCCTTGAAGACTCGCGGCGCCGCCGCTAAGTGACCCGCAGCCCCGCCGGCCCGAAAGGTCCGCGGGGCGCTTTTCTTTCCGAAAGTCGAAAGCAGCGAAGTGGCGAGAACTTCCCCCGGCGAATTCATCCGTCAGGTCCGCGCCGAGACCGCCAAGGTCCACTGGCCGACCCGCAAGGAAACGGTCGCGACCGCGATCATGGTCGTCATCATGACCGCGCTTCTCGCGATCTTCTTCTTCGGCATCGACGCGCTTTTTTCGAGCGCCGTCAGATATCTGCTGAGCTTCCTCGGCTAGGCAACGAACTTAAGAGAAACGAACATGTCCCGCTGGTACATCATCCACGCTTATTCCGGCTTCGAGAACAAGGTCCGCGACGCGATCATGAGCGAGGCCTCGCGCATGGGCCTCGACCGCTTCGTCGAGCAAATCGAGGTCCCGACCGAGACCGTCACCGAGATCAAGCGCGGCAAGAAGGTCCAGACCGACCGCAAGTTCATGCCCGGCTACGTCCTCGCGCGGCTCGAGATGAACGACCAGGTCTACCACCTCGTCAAGAACACGCCGAAGGTCACCGGCTTCCTCGGCCCCGGCGGCAAGCCGCAGCCGATCCCGGACGCGCAGGCCGCGCGCATGCTCGACACCAAGGAAGAGGCCGCCGCCCACGGCGCCAAGCCGAAGATCAACGTCGATTACGAGATCGGCGATGCGGTGAAGGTGCTCGACGGCCCGTTCGCCAGCTTCAACGGCGTCGTCGAGGAGCTCGACTTCGACCG
>DASUCP010000185.1:0-2440 GCA_036275975.1 Sphingomicrobium sp. | reverse complement strand
GGACCGTTCACGCCGCTTCGGAAAAGCGCCTCGTGTTGCGGTGCAATATAGAGGCGAAGGTTAAAAAGTCCACCTCAGGCGGAACGAACCGTTCCAAGCTCGACGTGGAAGCGACTTGCTGCTGCCCCGATGCCGTCGAACAGCGACGCCTCGGTCGCGGTCATCCACACCTGACCTCGGCGCTCCAGGCGCGAGAACAGCGCGGCTCGCCGCGTCGGATCGAGGTGTGCGGCGACCTCGTCGAGGAGAAGGATCGGCGGTTCACCGCGGCGCTCGGCGACCAGCTCGGCGTGGGCAAGAACGAGACCGAGCAGGAGGGCCTTCTGCTCACCGGTGGATGAACGGGCGGCCGGCATCTGCTTCGCGCGATGCGTGACGGCGAGATCCTGCCGGTGCGGCCCTTCGGTCGCGCGGCCCGCGGCGGCATCTCGTTGCCGGTTCGCCGAAAGGCTGGCGCTGAGGTCGCCGCCCGACCAGCCTTCAAGCCCGATCGACGCGCGAGCAAACTGGTCTTCCGGCGCTTCGCTGAGTCTGTGCTCCAGTGCCGCCACCGTCCGTTCACGTGCTGCCGCGATCGCTGTTCCGTGCTCGGCCATCGCCACTTCGAGCGAAGCGAGCCACGTCGCATCCCAGCGCTCTTCGGCCAGGAGCTTGTTCCGTGCCCGCATCGCAGCGTCGTAGCGTGTCGAATGGTGTGCGTGCGTCGGTTCTAGCGCGAGCACGAGCCGATCGAGGAAGCGCCGTCGCTCGCCCGCGCTGCCGGTGAACAGCCGGTCCATCGCCGGCGTCAGCCACAGCACGGACAGCCATTCGCTCAGCGAGTTCACCGAGGAGGGAGCGCCATTGATGCGTACCTGCCGCCGCTCGGGGGCGTTCGGCTGCGTGCCCGTTCCGATGTCGGTGTCGCCGAGCTTCGCCGCCACCGCAAAGCCGCCGCTGCCGTTGGTCCGGGCCATTTCGGATAGCGGAGCTCCCCGCAGCCCACGACCGGGAGCCAGAAGCGATACCGCTTCCAGGAGATTGGTCTTGCCGGCGCCATTCTCGCCGTAGAGCAAGACGAACCCCTGCCGTGGCTCGATCAAAGCAGAGCCGTAGGAGCGAAAATCGGTCAGGGCGATGCGGCTGACGGGCACAGCCGCGGGGCTTAAGGGTGCCGCAAAGTGCCGTCCAGCGACGGCTCCCATCGTTCAGGGATGCGTGTCCCCCCTCTTCTTTGCGAAATAGGCCTTCACGGCGCCTTCGATTGCTGTGTTCATATCACCCTCGAGCGTCGGATCGGGTGCGTTGCCGAGGTCGGCGACGAGTTGGTTGAACTCGGGCGCAATCTGCGCGAGCTTCGCGTGCACGGGCGTCGCCGCGAAGGCGAACATCGTCTTCCAGTCGTCGGCATCAAACTTGTACGGAAGCTGCGCTGCGGCTGAGCTGTTCATTTTGTCCACGGCGGCTGCGCTCATTGCGCCGTCGCCCTTCTCCATGGCGTCGACGAGGTCGCCAAAGTCGCCGCCGGCGTACATGGCGTCGATGACCTTCGCGCCGGTCGGCGTGGAATAAAAGGCAATCAACTGGTCAAGTTCGTCGGGCGAGAACTTCTCCGCGTAAAATTGCGCAAACCGTTGCTGCTCCGCTGGAATTCCCGCGAGGAGGTGGCTGCGCATGACCGGTCGACCGGAGGCGAGGATCGCGTCGAGCAAGCCGGGGTTCCTGTCGTAGACTGCGGCGTCTTCGGGCTTCTTCTTGAGCTCCTCATTCACACCGGTATCGAATCCCCTCATCCCAAGCTCGACGATCTTGTCGGCTGGGTTGAGGATCCGCGACAGGCGCAAAGCAGCGTCGGGAATCGGGCTCTGTGCGGCGGCGGCGCTCTGTGCCGTGGCAGTGGCGGCGGGAGGCGCGGCCAGTGCGCATGTCGCGAGAGAGACGCACGTCGCACCGAAGAGAATCGCAATCCGTCTCATCGCCCCCCTCGCCACTGAAATGCCTGTCTACTGATCCCGGCGGTCGATGACTTCGTAATGCGCGGCGCGGTCGTCAAAGCTGTTGAGCACCGCCCGAGCCTCCAGTGGAACATGGCTCACCGAATAATCCTCTCCCATAAAGGTCTTGATCGCGTCGAGGCTATCGAACCACATCAAGGTCTGGAACTCGATCTCGCCGCCGAGATCGCGCTTCATCAGGTCCATGTGGCGGAAGCCCGGAATCTTCCGAGCCTCGATGCCCGGGATTACCTCGGTGCGGACGATCCGCTCATAAGCATTGGCATTCTCCAGCGACGTCCAGCCGCGCCAGAGACGGCAGATCATCAGACGCGCATCGGCATGAGGACGTAAAGCGCGTTCGACTTGTCATTTTCGCGCAAGAGCGTCGGCGCCGCGGCGTCGGCGAGGTGGACCTCGACCGTGTCGCCGTCGATCTCGCCCAGGATGTCGAGCAGATACTTGGC
>DASUCP010000184.1:0-4785 GCA_036275975.1 Sphingomicrobium sp. | reverse complement strand
CAGCCGATGCTGGACGTGAACGCTGCGCGCATCGGCACGGCAGGCGTGCGGTTTATCGAAGCTGACGCGCAGCAGCTTCCGTTCGAAGACGGCAGCTTCGACCTCGTCGTCTGCCAGTTCGGAGCCATGTTCTTCCCTGACAAGGTGCGCGGCCATTCGGAGGCTCGGCGAGTGCTCAACGAAGGCGGTCACTACCTGCTTGCCATCTGGGATGCGATTGAGCGCAACCCCCTCACGGACGTCACCCAACAGGTGCTGATCGACGCCTTCCCCAACGATCCGCCGCTCTTCATGCGCGAAGGCCCGTTCGGCTATTCCGATCCGCTGCGGATCGAGTCCGACCTGCATGACGCCGGATTCGATACGGTCGAAATCGAGACGGTCGAGATGCGCAGCCGAAGCGCGTCGGCCGACGATGCGGCGAATGCACTTTGCTACGGAACCCCGATGGGCACCGAGCTGGACGAGCGCGAGCCGGGACGCCTCGAACGGGTCTTTCCGCTCGTCGAGCAGGCGTTGCGTGGGTTCGAAGGGCCCAACGGCATCGACGCGCCGATGTCGGCGCACATCGTGACGGCGACTAAATGAGTTGCGCTCCTAGCAGCAACCCAGCCCGCAACAGAATTCGAACGCGCAGCAGGCGCTCGCGACTATTCCAGGGGTTCCCGCAAATGCCGCGGTTCCGCTGAGGCCCAAGCCGAGAATCGCGAGTTTCAGAAGTTTGGCCACATTTATCTCCATTCTTGCAACCAAGAGTCATTCGCTGGCCCGCGCGGAATGGTTACACGGCCGTCTTCGAGCCGCGATTTTTCAGGTCAGATCAGCCCGGCCAGCGGGCTGCTGGGATCGGCATAGCGCCGCTTCTGCATGCGGCCGGCAAGATAAGCGAACCGCCCCGCCTCGACGGCAGCCTTCATTGCGCGGGCCATGAGGACCGGGTCCTTCGCCTCCGCAATTGCAGTGTTCATCAGTACGCCGTCACAGCCGAGCTCCATGGCTTCAGCAGCGTCGCTCGCAGTACCGACGCCCGCGTCGACCAGCACCGGCACCTTCGCGCCCTCCACGATCAGCCGGATTGTCACGAGGTTTTGGATGCCGAGCCCCGATCCGATTGGCGCTCCCAACGGCATGATCGCGACCGCGCCGGCTTCCTCGAGCTGCTTCGCAGCGATCGGATCATCCACGCAATAGACCATCGGCTCGAAGCCCTCTTTCACGAGCACTTCGGTCGCGCGCAGGGTCTCGCGCATATCGGGATAGAGCGTCTTTGCCTCGCCGAGGACCTCAAGCTTCACGAGGTTCCAGCCGCCCGCCTCGCGCGCCAACCGAAGCGTGCGGATTGCGTCCTCGGCGGTGAAGCAGCCTGCGGTGTTCGGAAGGTAGGTGACCTGCTTCGGATCGATGAAATCGGTGAGTTTCGGCTGGTTCGGATCGGAAATGTTCACGCGCCGAACTGCGACGGTGACGATTTCGGCGCCCGATGCTTCGACCGCGGCCGCATTCTCCTCAAAACTCTTGTACTTGCCCGTGCCGACGATGAGGCGCGACGTGAAGGTCCGCCCAGCGACAGTCCAGGTATCGGAATTGAATGACTGGGGAGCGTTCACTCAACCGCCTCCGACGAAATGCACGATTTCATAATCGTCGCCATCCTCGACCCAAACGTCACCAAGGCTGGATCTCGGCACGATCTCGAGATTGCGCTCGACCGCGACGCGCAGTGGGTCCACTCCGAGCTCGTTCAGCATCTCGATGATACTGACTCCACCCGGCACTCGCCGATGTTCCCCGTTCACCCGGATTCCAAGGCTTCCATCGAGACTCATCGGGCACGCACTTAGGAGACCCGCCCCTCAGCGCCAAGTCGGTTCAGGCTGGACGTGGGGCCAAGCCTCTGCAAGGGAGCGCCGCGAGCGAGGCGAACAGCCGGATTCATTAGGGGACGGATAGTATGGCCCAATCGCCGAAGGGCGCGAAGGACGGCGATATGCGTATCGACCCGGCGCTGGTCCGTGAGTTGGCCCAGCTCCTTACCGACAATGAGCTGACCGAAATCGAGGTCCAGGACGGCGAGCGCCGGATCAAGGTGTCTCGCGAACCTGCCGCCATCATCGGCGCCGCCCCGATGGCAGCACCCGCCTTCGCCGCCGCTGCACCGGCCCTGTCGGCCCCGCCGATGCACGGTAAGGAGGACATCGGCGCTGCGGAGGAGGAAGTTGCCGGCCACACGGTCAAGTCCCCGATGGTTGGAACCGCCTATCTTTCGCCGGAGCCGGCAGCCAAGCAGTTCGTCGACGTCGGCGACGCAGTGAAGGCCGGCGATACGCTCCTGATCGTCGAGGCGATGAAGGTGATGAACCCGATCACCGCGCCGGAAGGCGGAGTGGTGAAGAAACTCATGGTCGCGGACGGCCAGCCGGTCGAGTTCGATCAGCCCCTCGTCGTCATCGGCTGAGAGCTTAAGTGGCGAAAATCGAAAAGCTGCTGATCGCCAACCGCGGCGAGATCGCGCTCCGAATCCACCGCGCCTGCCACGAGATGGGGATCCGCACGGTCGCGGTTCACTCGACGGCCGACGCCGACGCGATGCACGTCCGCCTCGCCGATGAGACTGTGTGCATCGGCCCGCCGCCCGCGACCGAGAGCTATCTGAATATCCCGAACATCATCTCGGCGGCGGAGATCGTCCACGCCGACGCGATTCACCCGGGCTATGGCTTCCTCTCCGAGAACGCGCAGTTCGCCGAGATCGTCGAAAGCCATAACATCATCTGGGTCGGGCCGAAGCCCGAACACATCCGGACGATGGGCGACAAAATCGAGGCCAAGCGTACGGCGGCAAAGCTCGGCCTTCCGCTTGTCCCGGGCTCACCTGGCCCCCTCACCAGCGTCGCGCAGGCGAAGAAGCTGGCGGGCGAGATCGGCTACCCGGTCCTGATCAAGGCGGCGTCCGGTGGCGGCGGCCGCGGCATGAAGGTCGTACCCGAGGAAGACCAGCTCGAAAGCCTCATGAGCCAGGCGGCATCCGAGGCGCGCTCCGCGTTCGGCGACGATACTGTCTACATGGAAAAGTACCTCGGCAACCCGCGCCACATCGAGTTTCAGGTGTTCGGCGACGGGAACGGCGGCGCAATCCATCTGGGCGAGCGTGATTGCTCATTGCAGCGGCGTCACCAGAAGGTGCTTGAGGAAGCGCCCTCCCCCGTCATCAAGCCCAAGGAACGCCACCGCATGGGCGAGGTCGTCCGGCACGCGATGAGCGAGATGGGCTATCGCGGCGCTGGCACGATCGAGTTCCTCTATGAGGACGGCCAGTTCTACTTCATCGAGATGAATACCCGGCTGCAGGTCGAGCACCCGGTCACGGAGATGATTAGCGGAATCGACCTCGTTCGCGAGCAGATCCGCATCGCATGCGGCGAGGGCCTAAGCTGCACGCAGGAGCAGGTCCACCTGCATGGCCACGCGATCGAGTGCCGCATTAACGCTGAAGACCCGGAGACTTTCGCGCCATCGCCTGGGCTCGTGAAGAATTACGTCGCGCCCGGCGGGATGCACGTGCGCGTCGATAGCGGCCTCTACACCGGCTATAGGGTACCGCCCTACTACGACAGCATGATCGGGAAGCTGATCGTCTACGGTTCCAACCGCGACAGCTGTATCCGGCGCCTCAGGCGCGCGCTCGAGGAATATGTGGTCGAAGGCATGAAGACCACCATTCCGCTTCATCAGCGGCTCGTTCGCGACGAGGAGTTCCTCGCCGGCAATTATACGATCAAATGGCTCGAGCAGTGGCTCGACCATAGCCGCGACACGGCACTGTAATCCGTTACTTGTTGATCCGGGTAATCTTCGAGCCTTCGAGCCCGAGGCCCGCCATCAATCCCTTCTGGCCGAACGGAAAGGCGTAGACGTCCTTCGCCAGCGTCGTCGACGTCGTGCTCATGGCCGCGCCCTTGTCGACCACCACCACGCTCGGTCCGGACCCGATCGCCCAGCCGTCGCTCCTGTTGAGATAGCGAATTGCGGCATCGTTCATCAGGAACAAGGCGTAGCTGAACGACTGCCCGCCGGCCTGCAAGCCGTAAGAGACGGCACCGATCTTGTAATAAGCGGTCGGTCTGCCGCGGACGAAAAGCACCCCCTCGCCGCCCTGACCGCCGATCAGGAATCCCGCCTTGACGATCTTTGGAAAGACCAGGATCGCGTGGGCATCTCGGGCATAGCGTCGCGCCCTGTCCGATTGCGCATAGAGCCGGCTGAGCGCCGCCTGCCCATCGGCATTGAGCTGGGCCGCGCTGGCGGCGACAGCGCTGTCCGAGGGAATCGTGGCTGCTAGCGCGACGCTCACGCCGAGAAGAGAATGCCGGATTATATTCATTTCTCCGCTGCCTCCACAGGTGGGAAGCCGCGAACTTGGCGGACCGACAGGGTTTGTTCCATCAGTAGAATAACTGAGACTATTTGGCATCGCCCCCGGCAAGGTAGGTCGGAGCCATGACCGCCGGCGACTGACTCGTGGGCTTCGCCGGCTGAAGCAGTTTGAGGTTGAACTTATCCTTGAACTGGCAACCGAATTGCGTGCCGTTGTTCCACCGCACCTCGGCTGCAATCACGCCGCCGGCTGCGAAGTCGAGACCGATCTGGGCGCCCACGGGAATTTCCTCGCGGCATTCGACGAGAGCCCCTCCGCTTGAAATGTTCCTGAGGCGGGCACCCTTCACCTGGCCGTCGTGATGCAGCAGCGCTGCTCGGATGATGCGGATCCTCGGCTCGCGCGGAGTG
>DASUCP010000183.1:0-4817 GCA_036275975.1 Sphingomicrobium sp. | reverse complement strand
GGCGCGTCATCTCGCCATCTAGCTGGCCCTCGCCCCAGCCGGCATAGCCGAGCGCCGCAATCCATCTCGATGGGCCGTTCCCTTCCGCGATGGCCCTTAGGACGTCGATGGTCCCCGTCATCGCAAAAAGCCCTTCCGCGCCGTTGGTGACATGGAGCGTATCCTGTCCGCCCCAGTCGCTCGAATGAAGCACGAAGCCTCGGCCGGGCTCGACGGGCCCGCCGTGGTGAACCGCGCAATCGGGTGCTTCCCCCGGTTCGATGTCGAGCTGACGCAAGAGGCCTCGGAAGCTGATCCCGGCTCGCTTGTGGCCAATGCCAATGCCAATCGCCCCGTTTTCGTCGTGAACGCATATGGCGATGACGGCGCGCTCGAACCGCGGGTCCGCCATTCCCGGCATCGCGAGGAGGAGCTTGCCGGAGAGGAAACTAGGCTTTTCGACCATGGACGCGACAATGAGCGCCGTAAGCGCGACGGGCAAGGCTTGAGGGTGCCTTATGCCCGCCCTATCTGCCGTTTCAACGCGACCTGAGGAGATACACCATGAGCATCCAAGTCGGCGATCCGCTGCCAGACGTTCAGTTGACCATTGCAACCACGGACGGTCCCAAGCCGACGACGAGCGGCGAGTTCTTCAAGGGCAAGCGCGTCGCGCTGTTCGCCGTTCCGGGCGCGTTCACGCCGACCTGCTCGGCTCGCCATCTTCCTTCCTATGTCGACAAGGCCGAGGAGCTCAAAGGCAAGGGCATCGATGAGATTGCCTGCATCTCGGTCAACGACCCCTTCGTCATGGCCGCCTGGGGTGAGCGCGACGGATCCGAGGACATCACCATGCTCGCCGATGGAAATGGCGAATTCGCGCAGGCGATCGGCCTGACGATGGACGGCAGCAAGTTCGGACTCGGTCAGCGTTCTCAGCGCTACTCGATGATTGTCGACGACGGCATCGTCGAGCAGCTGAATGTCGAGGCGCCGGGCGAATATCGGGCGTCCAGCGCCGAAAACATGATCGATCAGCTGGCGACTGCGTAAAGCCGTCTACGGCTGACCGCTACCGCGGCTCTCCTTGTCGCTGAACGGCGGGACTCCGCCGAACAGCGCACGCTTTCAATCGTTTAACCGAATTGAGAGCGAAACAATTTCAAGGAGAGAATCTATGCCGAGAAGTAACAGTCGCGGCGGCCTCAACAACAATCCCAGCGGCCGGAACCAGTATAGTGACTGGGGTGTGATGGAGATGGCGCGTGAGCGGCCGGTCGCCGCCGCGGCAGCCGCGGCCGGCGCAGCCGCAGCCGGCCTCTTCCTGTGGTCCAAGCGGAGCCAGATCAGCCATCAGCTCAGCAACCTCAGCGATCAGATCGGCGAGTGGGCGGACAATATGCCGTCCCGCGACGGTTCATCGATGATGGACGACACTGCCGGCCTGACGACCAGCGGAAACTCGAGGACGCGTTCCGGCGCAGGTTCGCGAGGAGCCTCCGGAACGCGGACGACCAGCCGCAACCGCGGCATGAGCGAGACCGGCGGCGGCAACGCGAGCCTGGGCGCGCGCAGCGGCGGCGGTGGAAGCACCGGTTCGGCAAGCGGCCGCGGGCGCGCCCGTTCGACGGCACCGACGCAGCAGTAGCAATTTAACCAACGTGAAAGGGGCGCTTTTGGGCGCCCCTTTTTTATGCGCTCAGGAACCGTGCAATCGCTTCGCCGAGGTCAGGCTTGGTGACTGAGCTCATGTGCGTACCGGGAATTTCTTCGAACACCGCATTCGGCAGGATGTTGGCCAGCTCCTCCGCGGAGCCATTGTCGTCATCCTCCCGCCCGCACACTACCAGCGTCGGCATCGTGAATGTCTCCAGCCAAGAGAGGAACGCGTCTTCGAAGCTCTCGAGGAGCTGAGCGGCAGCGACACGGTCGACTTTTTGGCTCTTCATGAACTGGATCGAGAGCCAGTGCGGATCGCCCCGCTGGACCTTATCGAACATCGCAATCGCGTCGAGGAAGAAGGTCTTGCGCCGCTTCCAATTACGCAGGCCCTCGAGCCCCGCTCCACCAAGGATCGCACGCCGCGGCCGCATTCCTTCGCCGACGGCTTCCACCGTCGTCCGCGCTCCAAGCGAAAAACCTCCGAGGTCAAAATCGGCGAGCGAAAGATGCGCGACGAGTTCCCGCAGGTCCCGCGCCAATATCCCACGCGGATAGAATTGCTCACCGTGCGGCTTGCTGCTTTGGCCGTGAGCCCTCAAGTCCGGCATGATCACTCGAAAGCCTTCGGAGGCGACCCGCGCCGCCGTCCCGAACTTGATCCAGTTCGTCAGCGCGTCCGAAAACAAACCATGAAGGAGGATGACGGGGCTGCCATCGCCAAGCTCATGATAAGCGAGCTCGACCCCATCGGAAGCCTTCCAGAAATACGTTGCCGCTTCGCTCATCCGGGGAAATTGCCGGTCGCGTCCACCCATTTGTCGACGAGCTGCTGGTAATCCTCGGTCCGCATTTCGGGCAGGCCTTCCGTGTTGAGCCATGCTCGGTGAATGCTCTCCGCGCCAAAATGATGCTTCGGATGAAAGCGCGACGGATCGTCGAAGCTGGCCACCGTCAAGTCCATCTTGTCGCTGCCTTCGCGGAACTTGAAGCCGAGCGAGGTTCCGCATTCGCGGCAATAAGGGCGCTGCGCGATTGGCGAGCTGTCGTACCAAGCGGGCTCATGCTCCCAGTCCACGTCCGCCTGCTTCATGCTCTTGAAGGCAATCGAGACCGATCCGGTTGCGCGTTGGCACATTCGGCAATGGCATAGATAGGCATCGCCGTCGTGCACCGTGGCGGTGTAGCGCACTCGTCCACAGGCGCAGCCGCCAGTCATTTGCTCGGCCATTCTTCAGCTCCCTTGGTGACGCGCCCAATGCGCGTCTAAAGGGTCGCATGTCCAGCGCCCCGACGCCCGAGGAAATTGCCCGCGACGCGACCTGGCTGGCGCAGGCGCTCGACCCGTCCGCGGGGATGATCCGGTTTGTCGCGATGGACCGCGAAAGCTATCGCGCCGCGAGCTTCCTCGACGACCGCATGCTTCAGCAGCCCGTCGATGCGCAGGTCATTTCATGGACGGATGTCGAAGCGGCGTTGGACGACGACATGCGCCGCGACGCTCGCTGGATCTTCCATATCGGACATGTTGGGTCCACGCTGCTTTCGCGCCTGCTAGGTGAATTCGACGGCGTCCTCGGAATTCGTGAACCGCGCCTCCTGCGGGATGTCGCGCTCGCACCGCCTTCTGTCCGCGAACGCTACATCGCTTCAGTACCGCGCCTGATGTCGCGTAGCTTCGCTGCAGAGGAGTTTGCCTGCGTCAAGGCCACGAGCTGGGTGAGCGAAATCGCACCCGAGTTGGTACCCCCGGGTGAGCGCGCGCTCTTCATGTTCGCGACCCCACGAAACTACATCGCCACCATCCTCGCCGGCGAGAACAGCGTAAAGGAACAGCGGATGCTCGCCGCGACGCGCGCGCAGCGGCTCTCGCGGCGGGTGTCCACGCTTGGCGCGGCGCATACAGACGCAGAGCTCGCCGCGATTGCCTGGGCTTGCGAAATGACTTCGCTGGAGAATGCAGCCGACGCGATGGCCGGCCAGAAGATCGCATGGCTAGACTTCGATCAAATGCTTGCCGACGTGCCGGAGGCGCTCCGCCTGACAGCGGGCCACTTCGGTTTTACGGCCGACGAACCGCAGCTCCAGGCACTCGCGGGCGGTCCCCTGATGAGCCGCTATTCCAAGGCGCTCGAATATGATTACTCGCCCTCGCTTCGGCGCGAGCTGATCGCGGACTCCGAGCGACTGCACGGGCACGAGATCGAAAGCGCGCTTGCCATGCTGCGGTCCGCAGCCGAAAAGTCGCCATTGCTGGCGCGGGCGGTCGCGCGGTCGGAGGGCTGATGTACCGGATCGTCGACATTCTTTCGCCAGAGGAGGTGGCGCAGTGCCGCGAGATCGCGGCCGGCGCGACCTTCGTCGACGGCAAGGTTACCAATCCTCACAACAAAGCCAAGCAGAACGAGCAACTGCACGAGGCGAGTGCCTACCAGCGCAGCGCCAAGATCATCGTCGATGCGATGGGACGCAGCCCGGAGTTTCTCGAATTCGCGTTTCCGGTGACCGTCGCTCCACCGCTGCTCACCCGATATCGCCCCGGCATGCATTACGGCGCCCACGCCGACGCCGCTTATCTAACTCTCCCTAGCGGGACGCTCCGCAGCGACATCAGCTGCACGATCTTCCTCAACGAGCCGGAGAGCTACGAGGGCGGCGCGCTCCACGTCCGCCTGGGTGACGCCGATCTGCACTTCAAGCTCAATCCCGGCCAGGCGATCCTATACCCGTCGGACACGCTCCACGAGGTGGAGCCAGTCACCAAGGGCGAGCGGCTCGTCGCGATCACTTTCATCCAAAGCCGGGTCCCCGACCCATTTCGCCGGAGCATGCTGTTCGAGTTGAACGAGGTCGCGGCACTCGAAGGCCTCAACATGAGCCAGGAGAATTTCAGCCGGCTGCAGCTCATCCAGGCGAACCTGCTGCGCTACTGGGGCGACAAGCCCTAACCGGCGTTTTGGGCTCCCGCCGGAGCGGGCGGCATGGACACATGCTCGTGCACAATCTTCCAGCCGCCGTCGCTCTGCCGCTGAAACACATCGGTGAAACGCGCGGTGATGGTCGGCCGCGCCGCTCCCGCGGCAACCGTGAAGACTTCCGTTCCCGAGCTGACGAACGCGTCCGGCCCGACGATTTGAATCTGGCGATCCGGCACGTGGTAATCCGCCGGCTTCATGCTG
>DASUCP010000182.1:0-6881 GCA_036275975.1 Sphingomicrobium sp. | reverse complement strand
CCTCGACCGAGCCGAGATCAAGTACTCCACGGTCCAGAACTGGTACCCTGGCGACGCCGAAGGGCGCGGCGGCATCTACAACTTCGTCACCAAGCGCGCGCTCTGCCAGGGGCGCAACTCCAAGGTGTCGTGGACGCAAGTCGAAACGGGCTCGGCGATCACCTGGAAATATCCGAGCTGCGTGCTCGCGGGCGAGAACTCGGTCGGCGAATTCTATTCGGTCGCCGTCACCAACAATCGCCAGCAGGCCGATACCGGCACCAAGATGATCCACATCGGCGCCAACACGCGCTCGACCATCGTGTCGAAGGGCATCAGCGCCGGTAAGTCGAACAACACCTATCGCGGGCTGGTGCGCGTGCTCCCGCGCGCGGAGAACGTGCGCAACTTCACCCAGTGCGATTCACTGCTTCTGGGCAGCGACTGCGGCGCGCACACCGTGCCTTACATCGAGGTCAAAAACCCGACAGCTACGATCGAGCATGAAGCGACCACGTCGAAGATTAGCGAAGATCAATTGTTCTACGCGATGAGCCGGGGGCTCGATCAGGAGGCTGCGGTCGCGCTGATCGTCAACGGTTTCGCCCGCGAAGTGCTGAAGCAGCTGCCGATGGAATTCGCCGTCGAGGCGCAGAAGCTGCTCGGGATCAGCCTTGAGGGGAGTGTGGGATGATGTGGATGGCTTTAGCTGCTGCCGTTTCAGGCCAAAGCGAGTTTGGGACGAGCATGAACCGCTACGTCGCCTGCCTGTCCGCAGGTCTTCCCTCAGATCTAAGCAAGCGCGATCTTCAAACGCGAGCCAGCATCTATCGCTCGGCGGCGGCGCGGTGCCAGGGCGAGCGGCAAGAGGCGATCGATGCAGCCGTGCGGAATCGAAAGCCTAGTCAGTCAGAGGCAGAAGCGCGTGTCGAGGCAATCGACATCATCGATACGCTCGATCCCATGTCCTCCTGCAGAGTCCCGGGTGCACAATGCTGAATATTTCGAACCTCCACGCGACGGTCGCCGACAAGCCGATCCTGAATGGCGTCACGCTCGACGTGCCCGCGGGCGAAGTGCACGCGATCATGGGCCCGAACGGATCGGGCAAGTCGACGCTCGCCTACGTGCTCGCCGGCCGTCCCGGTTATGAGGTGAGCGCGGGCGGCGTGACCTTCGACGGCTGCGACCTGCTGGCCATGGAGCCGCACGAGCGCGCCACGGCGGGCCTGTTCCTCGGCTTCCAGTATCCGGTCGAGATTCCCGGGATCTCCTACCTCCAGTTCCTGCGCGAAAGCCTCAATTCGCAGCGCCGTTCGCGCGGCGAGACGGAGCTTTCCGCCGGCGACTTCATCAAGCTCGCGCGCGAGCAGGCGAAGCTGCTCGGCATGGACGCCGAGATGCTGAAGCGCCCGGTCAATGTCGGCTTTTCGGGCGGCGAGAAGAAGCGGGCCGAGATGGTCCAGATGGGCATCCTCGCGCCACGCTTTGCGGTACTCGACGAGACCGACAGCGGCCTCGACATCGACGCGCTGCGCATTGTCGGCGAAGGCATCAACCGCATCATGCGCGCCCCCGACAAGGGCGTGCTGCTGATCACCCATTACGAGCGGCTGCTCGAGCACGTTCGGCCCGACCGCGTTCACGTGCTCCAGGCCGGCCGGATCACGCGCTCAGGCGACATTGAGCTCGCCCGCGAGCTTGAGAGCACCGGCTATGCGGAGGCGGCTGCGTGACGGCGCCCTTCCCCACACACAAGCAGGAGGAATGGCGCTACGCCGACCTCGACGCGCTGCAGCCCGTCTGGGAGCAGTTCGCCGAGCCGGTGACGCTCACCGTTGGCGCTGGGGAAGAGCTCGAAGAAATCTGGCTTCCTGTCCTCGACGATGTGCAATTGCGCCGCGTCCAACTGGCGCTTGGGAAGGGCGCGAAGGCACGCATTTTCGCGCTCAATGCCGCACCGGTTTACGGCCGCATTGAGCTTGAAGTGTCGCTCGCTGAGGGTGCCGAATTCGAGCTGTTCGGAGCGAACATCGGCACCGGCCTGTCGACCAACGAAATCGTCACCAACGTCAAGCATATCGGCGAGGGCGGACGCTCGCGTCAGACGATCCGCAGCGTGCTCAACGGCAAGGCCGTGGGTTCCTATCTCGGCAAGGTCGAGGTCGCACGCGGTGCTCAACAGACCGACGCCGAGCAGTCGGTCAAAGCCATGCTCCTCGACCGCGGTGCGACTGCGAACTGCAAGCCCGAGCTGGAGATTTTCGCCGACGACGTGAAATGCGCGCACGGCGCGAGCGTCGGCGAGCTGGACGCCATGCAGCTCTTCTACGCCGAAAGCCGCGGCCTCGATCCGGCGAGCGCTCGAGCGCTGCTGCTCGAAGGCTTCGTCATGGGCCTGTGGGACAGCGCGAAGGATGACGCCATCGCCGAGGCGTCTCGCGAGGCGCTGCGGAGCGTCGTGTGAACGCGCCGACCCGCATCAACTCGGCGCTGAACGTCCGCGACCAGTTCCCCGCGATCAAGGGTTGGCACTATCTCGACAGCGCCGCGACGGCGCAAAAGCCGCAGGTCGTGATCGACGCGATCACGCAGGCCTATTCGCGCGACTACGCGACGGTGCATCGCGGCGTGTACGAACGCTCGGCGACGATGACCGACGCTTACGAGCGCTCGCGCGCAGCGGCGTCGGACCTCATCGGCGGCCAGCCGAACGAGCTGATCTTCACGCGCGGCGCGACCGAAGCGATCAACCTCGTCGCGCACACGCTTCCTAAGAACGGGCGCAACCGCGTGATGCTTTCGCAGCTGGAGCACCACAGCAACATCGTGCCGTGGCAGCTTGCCGGTTTCGAGATCGACGCCGTTCCGCTCACGCCCGAGGGTCAGATCGACCTCGATGCGGCGGAACAGATGCTCTCCGAAGAGCACCGGGTCGTGGCCTTTGCGCACGTCTCGAACGTTCTGGGTTCCATCCTCGACGCGAACCGCGCCGCCCAGATCGTGCACAGCAAGGGCGCGCTGCTTCTGCTCGACGGCTGCCAGGCGGTTCCGCGGCTCTCGGTCGACGTCGCGGGCATCGGCGCGGACTTCTACGCCTTCTCCGCACATAAGCTTTACGGCCCGACGGGCATCGGCTGCCTGTGGGGCCGAGCCGAGCTGCTCGAATCGATGCCGCCATGGCAGGGCGGTGGGGCGATGATCGAGAAAGTCACATTCGAGGAGACGACTTTCCTCGATCCGCCGGCGCGGTTCGAAGCCGGGACGCCACACATCGTCGGCGCGGTCGGGCTGCACGCTGCGGTCGATTGGGTGGAGAAGCTCTCGCTCGAGGCCATTCACGCACACGAATGTGCGCTGGTCGCCCAAACCCGCGACGCGCTCCGCAGCATCCCCGGCGTCACCATCTACGGCCCCGAGGACAGTGCCGGCATCGTCAGCTTCAATGTCGACGGGGTTCACCCGCACGACACCGCTACCATATTGGACGATGCGGGCGTCGCGGTGCGCGCGGGCCACCATTGCGCGCAGCCGCTGATGCGCTGGCTTGGCGTCGAAGCGACCGCGCGCGCGAGCTTCGCGGCGCACAGCGACAGCTCGGACATAGAGGCGCTGGTGAAGGGAATCGAGCAGGTCAAACGGGTGTTCGCGTGAACGAGGAACGCAAGATCGAGACCGAGGAGGTCGATGCGGTGACTCCGCCCCCGCGTGCTCGCGTGCCGGAAAGCGTCGCGCGCAAACGCGACTACCTCGCGGGCTTCCTCGCCGGCGATAAGGAGGAAGCGCCGAAGGGCGGCCCGGGAGGCGACCTCCAGGCCGCGGTCGTCGAGGTCCTGAAGTCGGTCTACGACCCGGAAATTCCGGTCGACATCTACGAGCTGGGGCTGATCTACGGCGTCGACATCAGCGAGGATGGCGACGCGACGATCACCATGACCCTGACGACGCCGCACTGTCCCGTCGCAGAGTCGCTTCCGAACGAGGTCGAGCTTCGCGTTCTATCGGTGCCGGGTATCCGCGATGCGGTCGTGAACCTCGTCTGGGATCCGCCGTGGGATCCATCCAAGATGAGTGACGAGGCGCGCCTCGAGTTGGGAATGCTATGAACAAGGAAACGAAACTGCGCTCGCGCCCTGCCGCCATCACACTCACACCGGCCGCCGAAGCGCGCATCACCGAGCTGATGAGTCGCGCCCCGGAAGGTGCCGTCGGCGTCAAGCTGTCCACGCCGCGCCGAGGCTGCTCCGGACTTGCTTACTCAGTCGACTATGTGACCGAGGAACAGCCGTTCGACGAGAAGATCGTCACACCCGGCGGCACCTTCTATGTCGACGGCGCGTCGGTGCTCTACCTGATTGGATCGACGATGGACTGGCGCGAGGACGATTTCGCGGCCGGCTTCGTGTTCGACAATCCCAACGCCAAGGGTGCGTGCGGCTGCGGCGAAAGCTTCACCGTCTGATCAACCGGAGGACATGATGGAACAAGTGACCGGCCGCACGTTCGGCCCGAAGGAGATGGTCGAAACAGACGGGGCGACTTTTACAGACTGCACGTTCGATTCCGCGTTCCTCGCCTATCGTGGCGGCGAGCACCCCCTGTTCGACCGCTGCACTTTCACCGGCCAATGCAGTTGGCAATTCTTCGGAGCCGCCCTGCGAACCATTCAACTGCTGCAGCGCATCGGGAATGATCAAGGCGGCGAGAATTTCATCGCGGCGGTCTTCCGCAAGGGTGTGTATTTCACTGACGAGATCGCGCCAGTCGGCTGACTTCGCTTGCGTCAATCCCGACGCGAGCGGGCCTCCACCCTTCACCGGTCTGCCGAACAGTGGTAAATAGACCGCGCGCAAAGGAGGGTGGTGATGCTCGTCCTCATGGTCGCTTTGGCCGTCGCGTCAGCAGGCGGCCAGGTCGCCGGCGACATGCCGGTCGTTAATCCCGCGCCCGAAGGGGCGCTCTGCCCGGAAACGCCGATGTCGGTAGCGCGGAAACTCGGCAAGCGACCGCCGCAAGCCATTCCCCTCTCCAAGCTTCCGCCTGCACAGACTTTCATGGCCGTGGACCGCCGCATCGACAGCTGCCCGGCGCCGCTCACCATGACCGAGTACCGCAATCCGCGTCGACGCTAGCTTTCGTCGGGCGCGCCGAATGAAGGGGAGTCGGCATGTCACGCACACTCAGCATGCTTTGGCCGCGCTTCAGGCGGCGAAGCGCATAAGCAGCCCCGCCTCCCCTCCCCTAACGCAGTGCGTTAGAAACCGAGCGTGAAGCGAAGCGCAGCGCCGACGTCGTCGGGCGAACTGGCGATGTGACCCGGATCGCGGCGGTAGAACAGATTGCCGCCGAGCCACGCGTTGCCGTCGAGCACGCTCGAGCCGTAGCTCAGCTCTCCGTCCACTTCGCGTCCGCTGGGCGTCAGCGACATGGTCGTGAAGCTGTCGGTCGCTGTCTCGGTTGCATAATCGTACGACGTCGGGAGCCACATGGAGAAGCCGCCATGCTCGACGCGCAGCGGCTGGGCGATGCGCAAGCCGAGCTTGTCGTTGCTTGAGAGCAGGCCGAGCTTCGTCAGATCGAAGGCATAAGCGCCCGTCTGGAAGCTGCCGCCGCCAAAATCGGTCCAGCCCCTGCGCGCGGTGAGCGCGGTGCTCCACCCGTCGCCGAAGCTATGACGAGCCTCGGCATCGAGGAACATCGTCGTCGAGCCACCGCCGCCGAGCGCATTGCCCATACGCCCGCCCAGCACCGTCTGCTTCTCTTCAAGCCGACTCAGGCCGAACGACAACCAGTTGGCTCCGAAATTGCGATCCACCGCGACGCTGGTCAGCCGGTAGGGCGAACCGGTCGCGGTCGTCTTCACCTCCTGCCAAACGTTGCCCGTCTCACCGGAAAGCGTCACGCCGGTGCGGCCAAACTGGTGGCGCACGGCAACGCTGCCGTCCCTGGAGGCGAGGAAGCCAGGAGTTCCCGCAATGTCGTTTGCGATCAGGAACGAACCAGCCGTCGCGCCAGTGAGGCGCCGCTCCATGTCCTTCGCCCCTTCGGAGAAACCGAAAGCAGCGGCGGTCTTGTTGTCGATCTTCGCCACGGCCGAGCCAGCGACGAGCCGCGACTGGCGCAGGTCCTCCGGCCCGATCACCGTCCGCTCGAGGTCGAAGCCGTTGGCGAGGTCGTGACGCTCGCGCACCGTCATCGCGATGCTGACCGGCCCGGCCTGTGCGCTGTTGACCTTCACGTCGTTCTGAAGCGAGCGGGACAGCGGATGGTCGGCCTCGGCCTGCCGCAGCGTCGCGGCGAGGTTCAGCACATAGGCGCGATTATAGCCGTCGAGGATGATCGCCCCGAGCGCATGCTTGCTGACGGCATCGCCCGATACCGGCGGAGCATCGCCGTTCGTGCCAGAAACCGGCACTTTCGTGTCGGCGAGGCTCGTCTGGCCCTGGGGCTGGAACGCGCGCGCGATATCGAGCGCGCCATGACCGTACACATTGTCCACGCCAGTCGCGCCGAGATCGGTGGCGCTGTTGAACAGGATCTGCACGATCTGCTGGCCGGTAAGGTTCGGGAATGCCTGCGCCAACAGCGCGACCGCGCCGCTGATCGTCGGCGCCGAAAAGCTTGTTCCCGACCAGAGGAACTGCGCACCGGTTTGGTCGGGCGCCCGATCATCTACGCCGACTGCCATCAGATAGAAGTTTGCGCCCGTCCCCGCCTGGTCCGAGAAACTCGCGATATTGTTCGAAGAGTCGATCGCACCAGCAATGATCACGTTACCGGGGAATTGCTCGGCCGGCGTGAGCGCGAACGGATCCGGATTAGCGGTGCTGTCGTTGCCAGCCGCAATCACAATGACGATGCCCGCGCTGACAGCGCGCTGCATTGCGGCAAGCACGGTCGCA
>DASUCP010000181.1:0-4173 GCA_036275975.1 Sphingomicrobium sp. | reverse complement strand
GAAGCTCGACGTTTCGCGAAGCACGATCGTCGATGACATGAAGGTCGAAAGCGTCGGGCCGAACAAATTCGCCTTCAACTTCGAGAATTCACCAACCGAGACAATCGTCGCGGACGGGACAGACCAGCCCGGCCTCTCCGGAAGCACGCTGGCGGTGAAGCAGGCGGACGAGCGCACGATGACCGTCACCCGCAAGCAGGACGGCAAGGTCATTGTCTCGGCGCACTGGAAGCTGTCGCCGGACGGCCGAACGCTGCGCGACGCCTTCACGGCCGTGCAGGACGATGGCTCGAACCTCAGCACCGACTATGTCTACCGCCGCACCGCGGGAACGTCCGGCTTCGCCGGCGCATGGGAAAGCACCACCAAGCCCAACGGCCTTAAGCTCGAGATGGATATCCAGCCTTACGGAAACGAGGGCCTGTCGTTCACCAGCTCCGGCTCCACGAAGGACGTGACCTTCGACGGCCGCGACCATGCCGCTGAGGGCTCGAAGGACGTGACCTTCTCCGGCCGGCGCCGCGGAGCGCGTACGATGGACTATACCGAGAAGAACGGAGGCAAGGTCGCGCACCTGCGGGCGTTCCAGCTGTCGCGCGACGGCCGCACCCTGACGGAAACCCTGCGCACCCCCGGCCATGGCGTTCCCGACGTCTTCGTGTTTCAACGCACCGAATGAGCTCCAGCGTCAAAGGCCTGCGCCAATTCTTGAGTCCGAAAGAGCAGCAGGCCTGGCTCGACGGCGAAGCGGAGCTGACCGACGCCGACGACCGCTGGGAATCCCTAGAGCACCGCTTCAAATATGCTGCGCGGTTCGAGAAGCTGCTGCAGCGCCCGCAGGCCGATGACGTCCTCGACATCCTCCGCCTCTACGGCGCAACCTGCATGCCCATCCCGCGCCGGACCGAGCGCTGGTACTGGTCCGTCTCCTGCCTGCCGAGCACCGACAGGACGTTGGCGCGCGTCAATGCCAGCTGGATGGAGCTGTTCGCCTTGCAACCCGATGGGGCGGACCTTCGCTCCCGCTTCATCCTGCACCTCGCCGATTTCACTATCGACGGGTCGCCGGAGCCCGACCATCTCGACACCGATCTTCTCGCCCGATGCGCCGGGCGTCCCGAAGACGTCACGCACGCCTTCTGGCGCAAACCCAACATACTCATCGCGAAGATCCGCGGCGCCGATTCAATCCGCCGCTTCATCGCGCACCCGCACTCGCGCCGCGCGATCCGCAACTTCAACCTCACCCATATGAACCGCGGCCGCAACGCCTACCAGGCGAGCCACTGCTACGGCGTCGCGGACGTCATGGTGGGTGAGTGAAGGGGCAGCTTTATCCGTGGAACGCGAAGGCTGGACGCGGCGTCGCCGGATGTGCGGCCGGCAGCTTCACCGTGATCGAGCTCTGCGCGGAGGCGGGCTCGTGGGTCATGAACCAGGCGCCGGCGGCGAGCGTGAGCGCGAGGAGGAACAGGATCGCTCTCATCGGGAAATGGGCCATTCGACCCTCTCCTCCGGAGAATCCGCCTTCTCTTCCGCCGGAGCAGCCGGCGGCATCCGTCGGCCGAACGTCCGCTGTCGCGAAATCTCGCGCAGGCGATCGAGCGGGGCCTGCTTGGTCATTCTTCGCACTCCGGCTCTTGGCTGCCCTCGGACGTTTCCGGCTCGGCGACGGCCTGGTCGGTCGCCTCTGGCGCCCCGAGGGGGTCGGGTGAGGATTCGGTGAGATCGGTCGGCTGGTTGCCCTTGAACCGCGCTGCGACGGCGCTCAGGCGCGCGGCGGCCGCCCGATCTGCATCGGTTGGTTCGCGCTGCTTCATCCCAAACACTTTCATGGGCCGTGCTCCCCTTGCGAGCCATCGTCCCACGCCACGCCCAAGATGATCAGCCGGAAATGTTGATGAAAAGCGAACAACGGGTGCACCGCCACGTAACCATCTCTCGAGAAAATCCGGTTACTGGCCTTCGCTCGCCCGCCGCCGGCTCAGCGGCTCGTGGCAGGTTATCCGCCGAATTCCGGGTCGATGCACTCGATCTCCGCGCGGATCTCGCGCACCAGCGTTTCGCATTCGGCGATGACCCGGCTGTAGTCGATCGTTCCGTCTTCCCGCAGCAGCGCGAGCTGCCGCTGGAGTGAATCGAGCAGGTGCATTGCCTCGGAGCGAAGGTCGCCCGCAATGCGGCGCTGCTCGTCGCCTCCCGCGGGTCCTGCGCTGCCGTCATGACCGTAGCGCTCCATCGTTTCGCATCCTCTATTTCGAATGCGAAACTACATCGTGGATCGCGACACCTTTTTGTCAGTACGCGACTAAAACGAATCCAATCGCGTCAGGCGGCCTGCAAAAGCTCGTCGTGATAGGATTTGCGCCACGCTCCGGGGGCGACGCCGAATTCCGCGGTGAACCAGCGGCTGAAGCTCGCGGCCGAGGAATAGCCGGTCAGCTCGGCGACGATGGTGATCGGCTGGGCGTCGTTGCTGAGGTAGCGCTGAGACAGCTCGCGCCGGGCATTGTTGAGCAGCTCGCCGAAAGTGCGGCCTTCGCGCTCGAGCTTGCGCTGGAGGTCGCGCGGGCCGCTGTCGATCGAGCGAGCGACCTCTTCGAGCGTCGCCCTGCCCGCCGGCAGCAGAAGCGCGATCGAGCGGCTGACGCGCTCGCTGACCGGCGCATTCTCCGGCGGAAGCTCGACCATGTCGAGCAGGCGCCGGGCGTTATCTGCCATCACCTGCGACGCGCCGGGCAGCGGCAGGTCGAGCAGCTCGCGACGGCATTCGAGGCCATCGAAGCTGCTGCCGAACTGCAGCGGTGCCGGGAAGAAGCGCCGGAAGATGCTCATGTCGTCTGGGGCTGCGTGCCTGAAATGCACCGCGTCCGGCCGCCAGCGGCGTTGCGAAACCGCGGTAAGCAGCAGATGGGTCATCGCCACGGTCATGTCGACGACTTGCGAGGTGGCGAATTCGGGCAAGTGCTCGACCTTGATCAGCGCCGATTGCCGTTCTTCCACCTGGATGTGGAAAACGTCGTTCATGTGACGGCGATATTGCGTGATGGCCTTCAGCACCTCGCGCATATTGGGTAGCCGTTCGAACAGCAGCGCGACCGGCCCCAGGCTCTCGTACGTACGGCACTCCTGCATCAGCAGGCCGAAGCTCTGGCAGCCTGACAGCCGCGCCGCCGCGTCGACCAAGCCGACGACCTGCGCTGCTGGAAGCCTGGTTTCAGGATCCTCCAACAGCGGCGGGCTGATTCCGGCATCGCGGAGTAGGGCATAAGGATCGAGGCCGGTGAACCGCGCGACCTCGAAGAAGCCTTTGAGAACGACTGCACGGGCCTGCGGTACCGCGATCATTTGCAGATTTTCCGATGGGTCGCGGGGGATTGCAACTGCGGGTTTTCGAAGCGCCTGCTCGACCGCAACCCCTAAGCGGAGCTTTTTAATCGGGACCCGGGTAGGTCACCGGGTTGTCGCTGAAGCCTCTCGCGAGCGTGAACGGTCCCTTTGCGATGGTCTTCCAATGCGCGGAGTCGAGGTCGCCGAGCATCCACGCTCCGACGGCGCCGCAGATGATCCATATGAAGACCAGGACACCGAAAGCCAGCTTCATGGCCTTGACCCCCCGAGCACCTGCAGATGGAATCACGTTTCGGCCCCGAAGTCAAAACAAAGCCTAACCAAAGTTAGGCGCTTGCCCGCCAGCAATGCTCGTCCGAAAGGCGCTTAATGGACGCAGAAAGCCTCAGAATTGCCGTGGGGAACGATGAAGTTTCAGGCCTCCTCTTCCGGCCAGGTGGCGCCAGCGCGCTCTATGTCTTCGCCCACGGCGCGGGTGCCGGGATGACTCACAGGGCCATGGAATCGAACGCGCAAGGGCTTGCGGCGCGTGGGATTGCGACGCTTCGATACCAGTTCCCCTACATGGAGAAGGGCTCGCGACGGCCCGATCCGCCGCGGATTGCGCACGCCGCGGTTCGCGCCGCCGCGGCGAAGGGGCTCGAGCTCGCACCCGACCTGCCTCTTTTCGCAGGAGGGCGCTCGTTCGGCGGACGCATGACGTCACAGGCACAGTCGATGGAGCCGCTTCCGCACGTTCGCGGTCTCGCCTTTCTCGGCTTTCCGCTTCACCCAGCGGGAAATCCAGGCACCGACCGGGCAGAGCATCTGAAGCAGGTCCGC
>DASUCP010000180.1:0-7482 GCA_036275975.1 Sphingomicrobium sp. | reverse complement strand
GAGCAGGGAGATGACCACCGTCTTCGACGTGAGCCAGGTCCTCAGCTGCGAAGCGATCTCATCGAGCTTCTGCGGCTTGAACGCGAGCACCACCAGCTTCGGCGGCGGTCCTGCATCGGCGAACTTTGTGACCGTTCGCGTACCTTCGATGGCCTTGCCGCTCGGCCGGATGACGGTGATCGGCGACAGGTCGATGCCGGCGACGCGCCACCCGTCGACGATCGCGCCGCCCATGTTGCCGCACCCGACGAACCACGTCGGCTGGGGAAGCTGCGGACCTTCGCTCATGCTTCGCCGTGCGTGTCGATCAGCGCGGCGGAGATGGCTTCACCCGGCGACTTCCCGCCCCACAGCACGAACTGGAACACGGGATAGAAGCGCTCGCACTCCTCCACCGCGGCTTCGGCGATGGCTTCGGCCTGCTCGAGGCTGAGCCCCTCGCCCTCGCGCGCATCGAGGATCGTCGAGTGCCGGAACACCACGAGGCCTGAGCCCGACCAGATCTCGAAATGGCCGAGCCACAGCTGCTCGTTGATGAGCCCCAGCGATTCATAGATGGCCGCGCGCTTGTCCGGCGTCACCTTGATGTCGGGAAAGGCGAGGAACTGCAGCACCTGGTCTTCGGGGCGCCAGACGCCGCGAAGCTCGTACTGCGCCCAGCTGCCGGTGGCCGATGCAACGATTTCGCCCTCAGCGGTGCGCTCGCACGCCCAGCCGCGCGCCTCGAAATATTGTTCGAGGACCTCGATCGGCGCGCCGTCGTCGCGCTCGTCCTGGATTTCTTCTTCGCTCAGGTTCACGCCCCTGGATTTGCCTTCTTGCCGCCGCGCTTGGCGGTGCTCGCGGTGGGGCCGGCGACTTTCGCCTCGAGAGCGACGATGCGGGCTTTCAGGATCTCGTTCTCGTCCCGGGCCGCGGCGGCCATCGCCTTCACCGCCTCGAACTCGTCGCGGCCTACGAAGTCCGCGCCGCCCATCCATTCCTTGAACTTCTCGCGCGCGGACGCCTCCGCTTCGCGGCCCATGCCCGCGAAGGTGCCGGCCAGGCCGTTCACCATCTTCACCATGTCGTCGAACATCTTGTTCTCGGACTGCATCGAAACTTCTCCCTTTCGGCGGCGAAATAGGGGCTCGCGGCAGGATTCGCCACCCTGCCCGCAAGACCTATCCCCAACTCCTTGAAACTATCCCCAAATATCGCTCAGCCGAGGAGCGAAGAGCTTGCGCTGGGATTCAGGGCCTCGATGCTGATGTTAAGCGTCGCGGCGAAGACTAGCCACGCGAGATACGGGATCATCAGCAGCGCCGCCGTCTTGCGAATGCGGAGGAACTGACCGGCCGCCGCCGCAGCGAGTATCGCCATGGCGAAGACTACCCATTTCGCGAGTGCGATGTCGTGGGCGCCGAAGAAAATTGGCGACCAGACGAAGTTCAATGCGAGCTGGGCGAAGAAGAGGATCAGCGCCAGCCGGCGACGGTCCGACGGTGGTTCGGCGAGCACCATCGCGACCGAAACGCTAAGCAGGGCATAGAGGATCGGCCAGACCACGCCGAACGCCCACCCGGGAGGCATGAAGAAAGGCTTCTGAAGGCCGTCAAACCAGCCGTTTCCATAACCGCTGTTCGACAGCCAGCCGCTGAAGCCACCGATCAGCTCAATAGCAACCACCGCGACGAGCGCGGTTTTCCACCAATTCGTGCGAGCCATTGCCTCAGCCATTCTTTACTGCTCCCAACAGGAACTCGACATTACCTTCGGGGCCGGTGATGGGGCTCTTCGTAATTCCCGCAACGGTCCAACCTTGCGTTTCGACCCACGCAGTCGCGCTGGAGCACACGCGTTCGTGAACCGAGGGATCGCGAACGACACCGCCCTTGCCAACTTCTTCGCGCCCCGCCTCGAACTGCGGCTTGACCAACGCCACGAGTTTGGCGCCCGATTTAGCTACCTTCAGCGGCGCCTCCAGCACCTTGGCAAGGCTGATGAAGCTCGCATCGCAGACCACGATGTCGACCGGCTCCGGTACCTGCTCGCTCGTCAGATAGCGCGCGTTGGTCTGCTCCAGCACCACCACGCGCGGATCCTGCCGAAGCTTCCACGCGAGCTGGTTGGTGCCGACGTCGACCGCATAGACTTTCGCAGCGCCTCTGCTGAGCAGCACATCCGTGAATCCGCCGGTCGAGCTGCCGACGTCGAGCGCGATGGCGCCCGTCACGTCGAAACCGAAGTGCGCGAGGCCATGATCGAGCTTGATCCCCCCGCGCGAGACCCACGGATGGTCCTTGCCGCGCACCTCCAGCGGCGCATCCTCGGGAAGCATGTCGCCCGCTTTCGAGAGCTTCTTCTCGCCGCTGAACACCGCCCCCGCCATGATCAGCGCCTGTGCTCGCGTCCGGCTTTCGGCAAGGCCGCGGCTCACAAGCAGCTGGTCTGCGCGGACCCTGGCTACGCCCGGACCTCCTCGACGCCGGCGCTGTTCACGCGCAGCGCCTTCAGCACCGTCTCGACGATGTGCGGCGCGTTGAGGCGGGCTTCGTCGTACTGCTTCTCGGGCTTGTCGTGGTCGATGAAGCGATCGGGAAGGCGCATGGTGCGGATCTTCAGGCCTGCGTCCATAAGGCCCTCGTCGCTGGCGAGTGTCAGCACATGCGCGCCGAGGCCGCCAATCGACGCCTCCTCGATCGTCACCGCGACTTCGTGGCTGGTCAGCAGCTTGCGGATCAGCTCCTCGTCGAGCGGCTTGGCAAACCGCAGGTCCGCAACGGTGGTGGAAAGCCCTCGCGCCTCGAGATCGTCGGCGGCTTTCTCCGCTTCCTCAAGCCGCGTTCCAAGCGAGAGGATCGCCACGGTCTTGCCTTCACGGATGATGCGGCCCTTGCCGATCTCAAGTGCTTGCGGCTCCTCAGGCAGAGGAACGCCCCTGCCCTCGCCCCGCGGATATCGGACTGCGCTCGGGCCGCTGTCGTGCAGCGCCATGGTGTGGACCATGTGGCAGAGCTCGGCCTCGTCGGCCGCGGCCATCACGATGAAATTCGGTAGGGTGCACAGGTAAGCGAGGTCGAAGCTGCCCGCGTGCGTGGCGCCATCGGCGCCGACCAGCCCTGCGCGGTCCAGCGCGAAGCGCACCGGCAGGTTCTGGATCGCAACGTCGTGGACGACCTGGTCGTAGGCGCGCTGGAGGAAGGTCGAATAGATGGTTGCGAAGGGCTTGTAGCCCTGCGCCGCCAAGCCGGCCGCGAAGGTCACCGCATGCTGCTCGGCAATGCCGACGTCGAAGGTGCGATCGGGGAATTTGTCCGCGACCTTGTCGAGGCCGGTGCCGGAGGGCATGGCGGCGGTGATCGCGACGATCTTGTCATCGCGCTCCATCTCGTGGCTCAGCGCCTTGGCATAGACGCTGGTGTAGCTCGGCGCGGCCGGCGTCGCCTTTGCCTGGACGCCCGAGACCACGTCGAACTTGACGACGCCGTGATATTTGTCAGCGGCATTTTCGGCCGGAGCATAGCCCTTGCCTTTTTTGGTGACGACGTGGACCAGCATTGGGCCGATCTCGGCATCGCGGACGTTCTCGAGCACGTCCACGAGCGCTTCGACATTGTGGCCGTCGACGGGCCCGACATAATAGAAACCGAGCTCGTCGAAGAGTGTCCCACCGGTGAACAGGCCGCGAGCATATTCCTCCATTCGACGGGCCGCGACGTGGAGCGGCTCGGGCATCGCCCGGGCGAGCTTCTGCGCCAGCTTCCGCGGCGCCAGATACTTGCCCGAGCTGACCAGCCGGGCGAGAGCGTTACGCAGCGACCCGACCGGCGGAGCGATCGACATGTCGTTGTCGTTGAGGATGACGATCAGCCGGTCGCCCGCGGCCTCGGCGTTGTTCATCGCCTCATAGGCCATGCCGGCGCTGAGCGCCCCATCGCCAATGACAGCGATTGCATGATGCGGATCGCCGGAGAGCTTGTTGGCGATCGCGAAGCCGAGCGCGGCGGAAATGCTCGTGGAGCTGTGCGCCGCGCCAAACGGATCGTATTCGCTCTCGGCTCGCCTGGTGAAGCCCGAAAGGCCGCCGCCCTGCCGGAGCGTTCGAATACGATCGCGGCGGCCGGTGACGATCTTGTGCGGATAGGCCTGATGGCCGACGTCCCAGATCAGCCGGTCGTTCGGCGTATCGAACACATAATGAAGCGCAACCGTCAGCTCGACCACGCCGAGCCCGGCGCCGAGGTGACCGCCGGTCACTGACACGGCCGAGATCGTTTCCTGCCGAAGCTCGTCGGCAAGCTGCGGCAGCTGCTCCTTGCTCAGCTTGCGGATGTCCGCCGGGTACTGAACCGTGTCGAGCAGCGGGGTTTCGGGACGGTCACTCATCGGCGCAAGCACTTAGGCGCAAGCCTCGTACATGTCACCAACAGGCCAGAATTCTTGGACGATTTCAGCAATTGCTCAGGAATTGCTCAGTCGCGGCAGTCTTCGCATTTGCCGCGGACTTCGATGACCGGCCGCGGCGCGGAGAAGCCTGCGTTCTTCGCGGCCTCGCGAACACCGCTCGACAGGCTGTCGTTGTCGATGTGAACGGTTTGTCCGCAGGTATCGCAGATGAGGAAGATGCAGTCGTGCAGGCAGCCTGGATGCTGGTTCGCGACATAGGCGTTGGCGCTCTCGACCCGGCGCGCGAGGTTTGCGGTCACGAAGAGGTCGAGGATCCGGTACACGCTGTTGGCCGCGATCCGGCGGCCCTGGGCTGAGGAAACTGCCTCGGCGACGTCATAGGCGCTCGCCGGCTTGTCGAAATTCGCCAGCGCGTCGAACACGGCCGCTCGCAAGTCCGTCCATTGTTCGCCCTGCCGCGTCAGCCGGTCGCGTGCCGCGGACTTCAGCGATTCGCCCTCATGGAGCTGATGATCGTGCCGGGTCATTTCTGTGCTGTTCCGAGATAGTCCTCGCCTGCCCCGCGGGCAAGGATTAGACCGCGTGGTCCGCGGCGAGGACGTTGAGGCGATGCCCGAGCGCGAGGATCATCACGCCGAGAACCGTATAGATCGGCTCGTGACCGCCTTCGGGAAGCGTCAGAGCGCCCGCCATCACGCCGAGTCCGAGCGCTCCGATCGCGCAAGGCAGAATGAAATTGTGCTCGAGCACTCCGCGGCCCAGCGCTATGGCGCCAAGGATCATCGCGAGGGTGAGGCCGACTTCATGGATGATCGGCTGACCGAGAAGTCCGCCTGCGGAGGCTACCAGCGTCAACAGGACGGCGGTCGCGACGCAGTGCACGAGGCAGAGGCCGGAAAGCCCCATCGCCAGCCGGTCGAGCCGGGACGTGCTGATCGCCGCATTCGCCATTGCTCACGCATATAGCTGCGTGCGGTCTGAGTTACAATATAACATAAGAGCTACAGTCACCCTTGCAGGACGGCTCGCCGCACGCGAATAGGCGCTCGTCCCATGGATTCCGCCGCTTCACCGACTGCGCCGACACGCGCCGACCAGCGCTCGCGGCGGCTCGCGCTTTCCAACCTGCTGTTCGTCGTCGCGGCGATGGTGTTCGCGATGGTGGTGATCGGCGGGATCACGCGCCTCACCGAAAGCGGTCTGTCGATCACCGAGTGGAACGTGGTGGCCGGGGCCATCCCCCCGCTTTCACACGCCGATTGGGTCCACAAGTTCGAGCTCTACAAGCAGACGCCGCAATATGTCGAAGTCGCGGGCCCAGCCGGGATGACGCTCGCCGGCTTCAAGTTCATCTTCTTCTGGGAATGGGTGCACCGTCTGCTCGGCCGGGTGATCGGCCTTGTGTTCTTCGTGGGCGTTGGCTGGTTCGCGGTGAAGCGGCAGATTCCCGAAGGATACGGGTGGCGGCTCGCTGCACTATTCGTGCTCGGCGGCCTGCAAGGCGCCGTCGGCTGGTTCATGGTGATGTCGGGGCTCGAGGGCCGGACGGAAGTCAGTCCGTACCGCCTTTCGGCGCACCTGCTCTTCGCCTTGTTCCTGTTTTCCGCGCTCATCTGGACCGCGCTCGACCTCCGCGACCGCGACTCACGGCCTGCCCGCCTGACAGACTGGGGAGCGTTCGCGCTCGCGGTCTTGTTCATCCAGCTGATGCTCGGTGCATGGGTGGCGGGGTTTCGCGCCGGCTATGTCTCGAACAGCTGGCCGCTGATGAACGGCCATTTCGTGCCAGAAGGCATCGACTGGTCGCGAGGGGTCGGGTTCGCGATGACCCACGACCTTTACCTCCTGCACTTCATGCATCGCTGGTGGGCGTGGGTGGTGGTCGCGGTGCTCGTCATGTTCGCGCGCAGGGTGAGGAAGGTGGAAGGCGCTCGCACCGCGTCGATCGCAATCCACTCGGCGTTTGGGACGCAGGTCATCCTCGGCATTCTCACAGTGCTGTCGGGCATCGCGATCTGGCTGGCGGTGCTTCACCAGGCGACCGGCACGCTCCTTCTCGCTACAACCGTGTGGGGCGCCCATGAGCTTGGGAGGCGAGCATGAGCACCGTTTCCGTTTACGCGGTCTTCGCGAACGCCGACGAGGCCGAGCGGATCGGCCGGACGGTGGTCGAGGAACGCCTCGCGGCCTGCATCAACATTTTGGGGCCGATCCGATCAATCTATCGGTGGAAGGGCAAAATCGAGAGCGCCGAAGAAGTCGCTGCAATCTTCAAGACGCACCATTGGCGGAGCGATGCTCTCATCGAGCGCATCGCCACCCTGCACAGCTATGAGGTGCCATGTGTCGAAAGCTGGCCCATCGAGAAGATCGTCGGACGCTATGCCGACTGGGTCGAGGACAGCGTCATCCGCGATCGCTAGCGCTTTTTCCTTTTCAGCTGCTTCCGCGCGGCGAACATGCCGGGGATCAGCGGCACCCAAAGAGTGTAGCCGCGAAACAGCAAGGTCGCTGAAAGGGCGGCTTCGAACGGCAGTCCCAACGCCCGCAGCATGCCGATGCTCACCGCTTCGAAGGAACCGAGCCCCATCGGGATCGGTCCCAGCGTGACGACGATCGACGCCATGATGAAAGCAATGAAGGCGGCGTGGAACGGTGCGTTGATTCCGAGCGCAAACAGGCACAGCTGCATCGTCCAGCCGTCGAGCGCGAAGACCGCGAGATTGAGCAGCGTCAGCTTTCCGACGAGCGACAGGTCGCGGACCAAGGTCGTCGGCGCTTCCTTGATCATTTCGAACAGCTCGCAGACGGCGCGCACCCGCCGGAGCCATGCCGGGATCGCCTTCGCCCCCTTTTTTTGAAGCCAGAGCGCGAGCGCCGGCACCGCCGCCGACAGTCCGAGCGAAGCGCTGACCAGGCCGATGATCACCCAGCTGGTGGCGCCGCGCAGCCAGATGAGCACGAGAGCCGCCAGGGAGGCGACGCCATATGACGCGTAATAAGCGATGATGGTCAGGATCAGTGCTGCGACCGCCACTCCGCGAGAGGCGCCGATGGCCTGGAGCCTGTCGACGACGACCACATTGCCGCTCA
>DASUCP010000179.1:0-13205 GCA_036275975.1 Sphingomicrobium sp. | reverse complement strand
TTTCTTCGGGCGCGATGTTTCCGCCGTCCTGCAGGAGCGAGAAAATGGTCGGCAGTTCCCACCGCTGCGCTTCTATGACCGCATGGCAGCCCTCCGGCAGAACGCGCGGAATATTCTCGAGAAGCCCGCCGCCGGTGATGTGCGCCAGCCCTTTGACCAAGCCTTCCTGGACGAGCGGCAGAAGTGAGCGGACGTAGATCCGGGTAGGCTCGAGAAGCACCTCCCCGATCATGGCGCCTCCTGCGGCCGGAAGGCGCTCTTCGAGATTCCAGCGTTGCCGCTCGATGATCCGCCTAACCAGCGAGAAGCCATTGCTATGGACCCCTGAGCTGGCGAGGCCGAGAATCACATCACCCGGCCGGATGTTTCCACCCGTGAGCACCCTGTTTCGCTCGACGGCGCCCACACAGAAGCCGGCGAGGTCATAGTCCCCGGCGGCATACATGCCGGGCATCTCGGCTGTCTCGCCGCCGATGAGCGCACAGCCGGCCTGGCGGCATCCCTCCGCGATCGACGCGACGACAGTTGTTGCGACATCGTTGTCGAGCTTCGCAGTCGCGTAATAATCGAGGAAGAAGAGGGGCTCGGCGCCCTGCACGACGAGATCGTTGGCGCACATCGCGACGAGGTCGATGCCGACGCCGCCGTGCCGCCCGGTTTCGATCGCGACCTTGAGCTTTGTGCCCACGCCGTCGTTCGCCGCCACAAGAAGCGGGTCGCCATATCCGGCCGCCTTGAGATCGAAGAAGCCGCCGAACCCGCCAAGCTGAGCGTCGGCCCCGGACCTAGCCGTGGATTTCGCGAGCGGGCCGATCGCCGTCACCAGCGCATTTCCGGCGTCGATCGACACTCCGGCGTCGGCATAGGTGAGGGGCTTTTGGCTCATTGCGAGGGGGCACTAGAGACAAGCCGCTTGGATTTCCACGCCGTTGTCGCCAAAAGACCCCGCGAATGCTTCGTCGTCGTCTTGTCGCCCCACTTCTGCTGCTGCTCGCCGCGATCGGGATTTCCGCGATCGTCTACGCGCAGCTGGAGACGACCGACCGCGGAATCCTTCCGCTCGACAGCTCGGGCACCCTCGAGATCGGCGGCATTCATGTCGATGTCGGTGGTGCCGATTCGATGAGCGCGCGCTACGCCGGCTGGCGGATCGCCCAGCGGGCCGGGTTCAGGAAGCTGTGGGCCAAGGTTCATAACGCGCCCATCGACCAGGCGCCCAACCTGCCCGACGGGACGCTCGACCAGATCGTGACCTCCATTAACGTGGAGCACGAGCTGATCGGGCCGAATCGCTACATCGCCGATCTCGGAGTCCAGTTCGACCGCGCCCATGCGGCGGAATTCCTCGGCGTCGAGGGTGGGCAGGTGCAGCGGTCGGCCCCGATGCTGCTCATTCCTATCACGGTGACCGCTGGGACCGAAACGAGCGTCGAGCTGAGGAACGCCTGGCAGCGCGCCTGGGCGCAGTACCGCACCTCGCAGAGCCCGATTGATTATGTGCGCGTCAGCGGCATGGGTGCGGATCCGCTGCTGATCAACGCGGCTCAGACGATTCGCCCTGGCCGCGGCTGGTGGCGCAACCTGCTCGACATGTACGGCGCGTCCGACATCCTGATCGCCGAAGTCCAGCTTCAGCGCTCCTTCCCGGGCGGGCCGGCGCGGGCGCGGTTCATCGGCCGCCATGGCCCCGACAATGAAATTATCGGCGGGTTCACCCTCACCGCGCCGAACAGCGACGCAGTTCCCGCGATGATGGCGCAGGGCGTGGAACGGATGGACCAGCTGTTCAGCCAGGCGCTGGACGAGGGACGGCTTATCCGCGACGAATCGCTGAACCTACCTCCGCCACCGGTGCAGCTGGTGCCCGCGCCAGAGGTGGTGAAGCCGGTGAACCTGTTCAACGCCTACCAGGTGCAGGTCACGGGCAAGGACGTGAACGTCTACAACTTTGCGATGGCCCATTTGCGGACGCTGCCGGGCATCGACTCGGCGACCCCGCAGCAGATCAACATGACGGGCACGAGCTACATCCTCGTGAAATATCGGGGCGATATTTCGCAGCTGGCCGCGGCGTTGAGAGCCAGGGGCTGGGTCGTGGATTACAGTGGGACGGTCATTCGGATGGCTTCGTCGTCGGACAAGCCGCCGGCGCTGCCGCCGCCGCCCCTGCCGGCGCGGCCCGCTCCGCAACCGGCTCCCCAGCCCACGCCGCAACAGCCGCCGCCTACGCCGCGTCCGTCGGGTCAGGAATGAAGCAGGGGCCGGACCAGATCGCACTTCCGCTCGACTGGCCCCAAGGCGACGCTGACGCTCGTTTCATCGTCAGCGACGCAAACCGGGAAGCCTTCGAGCATTTTCGGAAGTGGAGCATCTGGCCCGTGAAGGCGACGATCCTGACCGGCCCGCGGCGCTCGGGCCGGACACTTCTCGCGCGCAGCTTCGTCGAGCGTGTCGGCGGGCGGCTATTCGACGAGGCCGAACAACGCGACGAAGAAGAGATGTTCCACGCCTGGAACCAGGCGCAGGATACGGGGCGCCCTCTGGTGATAGTCGCGGACGAAGCGCCGCCGGCCTGGACGCCGGCGCTGCCCGATCTAAAGACCCGGCTTGCAGTTACGCCGGTGGTGCGGATCGCACACCCCGACGACGCGCTGTTCGCGGCGCTGATCCAGCTCCATTTCGCCGATCGCGGGCTGCACATTCCGGCCGATGCGTTGCGGTTCATGAGCGAACGGCTGCATCGCGATTACTGGACGGCGGAACGCGCGGTCGAGGCGGTTGATCGTTTCGCGATTTCGGAACGCGCGCGCCTGTCGCTTCCCACTGTGCGGAGGGCGCTCGCCCAAGCGCGGATGATCGGGGAAGCGGCTTAGCCGCACTGGATTTTGGTGATGGTCTGGGTGGGATCGAGCCAGACCGTCACGCGGTCCTCGCGATAATCCATTGTCAGCATCACGCCGGGGGGCGCCCAGCGCAGCGCTGCGGCGTGCGACACCTTCTTGATCGCGGCACCGGTCTCGCTCGTGCCCTTCTTGCCGATGAATTGGTCGATGCCGGCAGTATCGCACTTATGGCCGGGAGTGACGCCATGGACCGGGATCGGAGCAGGCGCTGTCGAGCAGGCCGCGAACAGGGCTGGGGCGAACAGGGCGATCCTACGCATCGACGGTTTCCTGTTGCTCACTGGCGACTCGGCTCATCTTGAGCTTGCCGTTCTCGATGGCGAAGGCGAGCCGGCCCTCGACGAGATCGAGCGCGTCCTTGCCGAATTCCTCGTAGCGCCAGCCGTCAAGGATATTGAGGCCCTTGCGCACGCCCGCCGCGAGCGCCTCGAGATCGTCCGATCGTGCGATGAGCCGTGCGGCGACGCCGGTTTCCTTCGCGCGAATCTTGAGCAGCAGCTTCAGCAAGTCGCTGACCAGCACCGCATCCTTGGTTAGGCCCGGGCGGCGCGGCTCACGATCGGGCATCTCGTCTGGCTCGAGCGGCTTTGCCGCGGCGATCGCAGCCATCAGCCGGCCGCCGATGTCGTTCGTCTTCCAACCGGCGGAGAGGCCGCGGACCCGACCGAGGTCGTCCTGATGCTTTGGGGGATGAAGGACGATCTCGTTCAGGGTGTCGTCCTTGATGATCCGGCCGCGCGGAAGATTCTTGGTGCGCGCCTCGGTCTCGCGCCAGCCGGCGAGCGCCTTGAGCCGCCCGAGGACGGCCGGATTGCGGCTCGGCAGCTTGAGGCGCTTCCACGCATCTTCGGGAGCGAAGGCAAAGGTCGAGGCGTCGGCGAGCCTCTCCATTTCCTCGTCGAGCCACGCGCCGCGGCCGGTCTTCTTCAGGCGCTCGACCATGCGCGGAAAGACGGTCGCAAGATGAGTGACGTCCGCGATCGCATAGTCGATCTGGCGCTTGTCGAGCGGGCGGCGGCTCCAGTCGGTGAAGCGTGCGCCCTTGTCGAGGCTGTGGCCGAGCAGGCTTTCGATCAGGTTCGAATAGCCGATCTGCTCGCCGTGCCCGAGCGCCATCGCGGCGATCTGCGTGTCGAAAAGCGGGTGGGGGACCTTAGCGGTGAGATTATGGATGATCTCGAGGTCCTGGCCGCCGGCGTGGAAGACCTTCAGGATGTCTTCATTCTTCACGAAAAGATCGAGAAGCGGCTTGAGGTCGATGCCCTCGGCCTTGGGGTCGAGCGCGGCAGCTTCCTCACTGCTCGCAACCTGGATAAGGCAGAGGTCGGGCCAGTAAGTGTTCTCGCGCATGAACTCTGTGTCCACGGCGACGAAGGGCTGGCTGGAGAGTCGGTCGACGAGGGCCTTGAGGTCTTCGGACTTCGTAATCAGTGGATGGATACGCATGAGTCTCAGGCGGCCATAGCCCCGCCCTCGCGGGTTGACAAAAAGCTTTGCCGCATTGAAGCGCGGCGCGCGCTTTTCCGCCCATCTTCGAACCAGAAAGCCGACGTTCCGCATGCACGCCTATCGCACCCACACCTGCGCCGACCTGCGCTTGAGCAATGTCGGCGAGACGGTCCGCCTCTCGGGTTGGGTTCACCGCAAGCGCGATCACGGCCACCTGCTGTTCGTCGACTTGCGCGATCATTACGGGCTGACGCAGATCGTCGCGGACACCGAATCTCCTGCCTTTAAAGTGCTCGACGGAATTCGGGTGGAATCCGTCGTTACGGTCGAAGGCAAAGTCGTCGCGCGGTCGACCGAGACAGTGAACCCGAACCTTCCGACAGGCGAGATCGAGGTGCGCGCGAGCGAAGTGACCGTGCAATCGGCTGCGGCCGAACTGCCGATGCCCGTCGCAGGCGAGCAGGATTACCCGGAGGATATCCGGCTCAAGTACCGCTATCTCGACCTGCGCCGCGAGCAAGTGCACCGGAACATCATCCTGCGTTCGGCGGTGATCGCCTCGATCCGCCGGCGCATGATCGAGCAGGGATTCACCGAATTCCAGACCCCGATCCTGACGGCAAGCTCGCCCGAAGGCGCGCGCGACTATCTCGTTCCCAGCCGCGTCCATCCCGGCAAGTTCTACGCGCTCCCGCAGGCGCCGCAGATGTTCAAGCAGCTGATCATGGTCGCGGGTTTCGACCGCTACTTTCAGATTGCACCGTGCTTCCGCGACGAGGATGCCCGCGCAGACCGTAGCCCGGGCGAATTCTACCAGCTCGATTTCGAGATGAGCTTCGTCACCCAGGACGACGTGTTCGCGGCGATCGAGCCGGTTCTGTCCGGCGTGTTCAAGGAATTCGCGAACGGCAAGAGCGTCACGGCGGCGGGCGAGTATCCTCGTATTCCATATAAGGAAGCGCTGCTAAAGTACGGAACTGATAAGCCTGACCTGCGCAATCCGCTGCTGATCACCGACGTCTCCGAGCACTTCCAAGGCTCTGGATTCGGGCTGTTCGCCGGCATCGTCGACAAGGACGGGGTCGTCCGTGCGGTTCCCGCCCCAGGCACCGCCGAGAAAAGCCGCAAGTTCTTCGACGACATGAACGAGTGGGCGCGGAGCGAGGGCTTCGCTGGTCTCGGCTACGCCACTCACAAGGCCGGCGAGTGGGGTGGGCCGATCGCCAAGAACCATGGCGAGGAGGGCATGAACCGCATCGCCGAGGCGATGGGCCTCGGTCCCGACGACGGCATCTTCTTCGCCGCCGGCAAGGAAGAAGAGGCGGCCCGGCTCGCCGGTGCCGCCCGGACCCGCGTCGCCGAGCAGCTCGACCTCCTGGAGAAGGATGCGTTCCGCTTCTGCTGGATCGTTGATTTCCCGATGTTCGAGTTCAACGAAGAGCAGAAGAAGATCGACTTCAGCCACAACCCCTTCTCGATGCCCCAGGGCGGGATGGATGCGCTGGAGACCAAGGACCCGCTCGATATCCTCGCCTGGCAGTATGACATCGTCTGCAACGGCGTTGAGCTGAGCTCGGGCGCGATCCGGAACCACCGCCCTGACATCATGTACAAGGCGTTCGAGATCGCCGGCTATACGAAGGAAGAGGTCGACACGAACTTCGCCGGCATGATCAATGCGTTCAAGTTCGGGGCGCCGCCCCACGGCGGATCGGCGCCGGGCATCGACCGCATCGTCATGTTGCTCGCCGACGAGCCGAACATCCGTGAGGTGATTCTCTTCCCGATGAACCAGAAGGCGGAAGATCTCATGATGAACGCTCCGTCCGAGGTTTATCCGAACCAGCTCAAGGAGCTGCACATCCGCATCGTCGATCCGAATTAGACCTGTCGTGAGCTGCGAGCAAAGTCACCGAGCTCGCGGTTGAATCGATCTGGGTCTTCGAGGAAAGGCATGTGACCCGTGCCCGGATATTCGGACAGCGTCGCATTCGCGCATCGCTCCCCGACAATCTTGGCCATAGCTGGAAGCACGATCGTGTCCGCTGCGCCGTACGTGACCAGTAGCGGCTTCGAGAGCGCTTCGAATGCGGGAAGAAAATCCTCGTCGCGGCTGATCAGATGTCCGCGGACTGCTGCGGCTGTCAGCATGCTCCAGCCCATTGCTAGCTCAAAGTCAGCGGCAGGCAGATCCCGCACGACCATCCGATGCAAAAGCGACTGGATCGCTTTCAGGGCAACGCCTTGGTCTTCCGAAGCGGCCAGCGGTGCATATTCAACGAAATCACCGCCAATCAGCGTTCCAAACCAGCGCGGGCCAATGCCGACAGCACCGGAGACAAGGTTCACTGCTGAGATCGCGGCATCTCCGTGGATCCGCAGATAATCGCCGATAACGACCCCACCATATGACCAGCCGACGAGCGTTGGCGCACCAAGGTCGAGGGCGGTGATTACGGCCGCGATGTCGTCGGCCCAGAGCCGACCAGAGGTGTAGCATTGGGGATCGAGCGGCGCCTCGGACTGGCCATGGCCGCGAAGGTCCAGCGCTACGAGCCTGAACTCGTTTACGAGCGAGCTTTCGAACTGCTTCGACCAGCACAGATGGTGCTGTGACCAGCCGTGGATCAACAGGATCGGCGGTCCCTCAACGGGTCCGAAATCCTGCACACGCAGCTTTAGGCCAGCGCCGCCTTCGATGGTGTGGGTTCGCATGCGAAACCCTTTCCAAAGTGCCCTTGGCTTTTACCGCGATTGGACAGCCGACGCACCACTGACATCCGGGTCGAGCTGATTACGGCCGTGGCGGCAATGCCACGTTCCCGTGTCAAATCGGGACGTGGACCTCAGGCCCTTTCGCCGTCGATTGTGGACCAATGGCGGGGCGATTAGGCTGCGACGATGGCCGAAACAGGATCAGACTGGCTGCAATCAGCGGGAGGTGAGTCCTTCCAGTCGACGCTTGGCGCGCTTGGCGATCAGGTCGCGGAGCTGCAGCTGCCGCAGATCGCCCACGGCCGCCGGGCAATCATCTTGCTGGAAGGCCCGGACGGCTCGGGCAAGAAAGCGGCCCTCAAGCAGATCGCTGCGGCCTTCGATCCCTGCCATTTCAGCGTCTATCCGACGGGCTACGAACGCCGCGAGGCGAGCGAAGGACATTGGCTCGCGCGCTTTTGGCGCCAGCTTCCGAGCGCCGGGCGCACGTCGATTTTCTATCGCAGCTGGTACCGGCGCGTGCTGGACGATCGCGTCCTTGGCCGGACCGCCGAGGAATCGATCGCTCGGGCGTTTGATGAGATCAACGAGTTCGAAGTGCAGCAGCGCGATTACGGCACGCTGATCGTGAAGCTCTACTTCACGGTCGATGCCGAGGTGCAGGAGCGCCGCCTTGCCGAGTTGTCGCGCAGCCCATGGCGGAACATCTCTGACCGCGATGAGGCCGTCCGGGTCAGTGATCCCGCCTATTCGCGGGCCTTTGATGACGTCATGGCGCACTCGAACACACGCTGGTCGCCTTGGCGCAAGATTGACGGAAACGATGAGGCCGCAGCTTCCATCGGGGCGCTCGAGGCGATCGCCGATGCCTGGTCGAGTGCGATGCCGTCGGAACCTCCGCACTTGGTCGGAACATCGGGCCGCGTAGCTTAGCCAGGGTAAGAGATTTCGGTCACTTCGTAGCTTTTCTCGCCAGCCGGCAGGCGTACGACGCGCTCGTCCCCGACCCGAGCCCCGATAAGCGCCCGGGAGAGCGGGGCACTCCAGCCGATGCGCCCAGCTGCAGCATCCGCTTCGTCGTCGCCGACGATGGTGACCGTTCGTCGACTGTCGTCCTCGTCGGCGAGCTCCACAGTCGCGCCGAAGCGGACCTGGTCGCGTACTTGTTGCTTGGTAGGGTCGACGACTTTCGCGTCCTTCATGATCCGCGCCAGATAGCCGAGCTTTCTGTCGATCTCGCGGAGGCGTCGCTTGCCGTAGATGTAATCTGCGTTTTCGGAGCGGTCGCCCAGTGACGCTGCCCAAGATACGGTCTCGACCACCTTGGGGCGCTCGACGCCGAACAACTCGTCATATTCGGCGCGAATCCGCGCCAGGCCCTCAGGGGTGATGAAGCGCTCAGCCATTGCGGCTGAATATCAACCCGGCCGGTTCTTTCCGAGATAGCGCGAGACGTGAAACGCCTGCTGCTGCGGCTGCGGTGCGCGCATAGAGTCATAGACGACGCTGTTCTCGATTACGCGCTGCACATAGCCGCGCGTCTCGCTGTACGGGATCGCCTCGATCCACTTCAGCACGTCCACCTGTCCGCGAGGATCGCCATACTGGCGGACCCACTTGCCGACATTCCCGGAGCCAGCGTTGTAGCTCGCCACCGCAAGCGGAATGCTCCCGTTCCAGATATTCAGCATGCGTTGGAAGTAAGCCGAGCCGATCATCACGTTGTAATTGGGGTCGGTGAGCAGACGGTAGCTGTCGTAGCCGACGCCCATCTTGTCCGCCTGCTCGCGCGCGGTGCCAGTCATCAGCTGCATCATCCCGCGCGCGCCCGCATGGCTGATCGCATAGGGATTGAACGAACTCTCCTGGCGGCTGATGCCATGGGCAAGCGACCATAGATTGCTCGAAACCGAGGCGTTGAGCGTCGGATAGGCCTGGCGGACGTAGAAACTCGAACCCTTCACTCGCGCCATTCGGGCGACCCAGACCGGGAGGTCCTGGCGGCCGATTTGCTGGGCAAGCTCGACCGCAAGGTTGCGATCGACGTCATTGTCCAGCGATTCGGCGAGTGCGCGCACAAACAAGGCCTGCTCGGTCGATCGTCCCTGCTGCCCGAGGATACGGAGCGCCTGGACGAGCCGTCGGCTGTTGAATGCGGTGCGCTGGATGGAGGTGGTCGTATATTGCGGAAGGGCCGCAGGGGGCGGCGCGACTGACCGGCCGAGCCGCTCGAGCGCGAGCTGACCGTAGAAGAGATCTGGATAGGCCGCCGCACGTTGGAAATAAGCGTTCGCCTGCTGGAGTCGCCCCTCGCCGAGCGATGCGCGGCCGGCCCAGTAATCGCCCTTGGTCTGCACCTGAAGCGACCGCCCGGCTCTGGCATAGCGGTCGAACATCGCGACAGCGCTCGAGGGACGCTGCATGCGGTCGAGCGCAATGCTTCCGCCAAGCCACGCGAGCGAGGTGTAGTCGTCGCGGATTCCGTACGGCTGGTCGGCGACCACCGCGCCCTGGGGAAACACGTCGTCGATCTGGCGGGTGATGTTGTAAGCGGTCTCCCAGCGCCGGTCCTGCGCAGCGTCGTTCGCGAGTAGGAGCATCATGTCATAGAAGCGCTCGGGGTTCGCCGGCTTGTAGACGAAGTTGTGCGTGCGGGCGGCGAGGTCCTCGGCGGAATTGTCGTAATTGTGATCGCGCAGATAGCGAGCGCGATCCATCATCAGCCCGGCATCAGTCGTGACTTGGCCGATCACCGCGCCATAGCGGCTCTCTGCGTCCGAAGAGTCGTTCTGCATCGCGATCCGCGCGGCGAACGCTGCTTGCCGCTGCGGGCTCGCGTAGGCCAAGAAACGTCCGGCCTCGTCCTCCCTCTTGTCGAACAGCAAAGCGTCGATGCGGCGGTCCTGGTCGGCGGCAGTGAGGGCGCTGCCATAACGCGCCCAGATGGACTGCTCGTCCGCAAGGCTGAGATCCGATGATGCCCAGGCATTGCGCGCCGCACCAAGCGCCTCTGCCGCGCGGCCGCTCGCCGCGTAAGCTTCGGTCAGCCTGGCCCAGCCGTTACCGGTTTCGGGCTTGTCCTTCGCGAAAAAGGCGATGACCGTCGCCGGGTTTTCGCCGGGGCGCATCGCTTTTTCGGCCCAGCCGCGCATCCGCGCTTCATCGGGCCAGCCCGGATTGTAGATCAGGAAGGACGCATAATCGGCGAAGCTGTAGCCGCTGCTTGGGCGCAGGCGCCGCCACTGATCGAGCGAATAAGCCACGCTCGTCGTCGCCGCATAGGCTGGAGCGGCCGCGTAGGTGGTGGGCGCGGCATATTGCGCCGAGCTAGTCGGCGCGGTGGCCAGCAGGACCGGCACGAAGACAGCGTAACGCCACATGCTGGACATTTTGCAATCCCGCTCCTTATCAGCCAGTGAACGCGGCTAATTTGTCCACAGAAAAACTCCCCATCGAGGAGATAAGTTCATGTTTTTCGGTTCGATTCCGGCGCTGGTAACCCCCTTTTCCAACGGCCGTGTCGCCGGAGACACATTCCGAGATTTCGTCGAATGGCAGATCAGCGAGGGAAGCAATGCACTGGTCCCGTGCGGCACGACCGGCGAGGTGGCGACCTTGAAGGCGGACGAGCATCGTCAGGTGATCGCGATTGCAGTGGAAACCGCGAAGGGTAGGGTGCCGGTAATTGCTGGCTGCGGCACCTATTCGACGGCCGATTCGATCGATCGGGCGCGGACAGCCGCGGACGTCGGCGCCGACGCGATCCTCGTCGTCGTGCCGTATTACAACAAGCCGAGCCAGGCCGGCCTTGCCGCGCATTTCCTCGAGATCGCCGAGCATTCGCCGCTTCCGATCGTTGTCTACAATGTACCATCGCGGACCGTTGCCGACATATCGGTCGAAACCCTTGGGACGATTGCGAAGCACCCCAAAATTGTCGCCATCAAGGATGCGACGGGGAACCTGGCCCGCGTCTCCGCCCAGCGGATCGCCTGCGGCGAGGATTTCATCCAGCTGTCGGGCAATGACGACATGGCGCTCGGATTCAACGCGATGGGCGGGGTGGGCTGCATCTCTGTCAGTGCGAACGTCGCCCCGCGCCTCTGTTCGGATTTCCAGAAGGCGATGCGGGAGAAAAGGTCGGACGATGCGCTGAAGCTCCAGGACAGGCTTTACCCGCTGCACGCCGCTTTGTTCACCGATGCTTCGCCGGGACCGACCAAATATGCGTTGTCGCGGATCAAGAACGATTTCCCGCCTGAGCTTCGGCTGCCGCTGGTCGAAGCGTCGGACGCTTCAAAACGCGCCGTCGATGCAGCGCTCGAGCATGCGGGCCTCGTCTAGGAGGCGTCCACGCGCCCGATCATTTCACCGAATCGTTGATCCGAGCGGATGGGATCGAACAGCGGATCCACCGCGAGCGTATTGAGGCCCGGGTCGTTGACCTTGAAACCCCGCTCCAGCGCGGCGAAGGCTCGCTCCGTCTCGCCGCGCTGCGCATAGACCTCGGCGAATTGGTAACTCGCCGCATCCCCATAGCCGGCCTGCAGCGCGTCGAGCTTCTTGTTCGATAAGGTGCGATCGCCGAGCTTCGAGGCGACGATCGCTTCGGCCGCGAGGCGCACCGTGAGATCGCTCGGCAGCATTTCGAGATAGCGCTGCGCCTCTTTCGGCTGGCGCTTCATGATGAGGCTGAGCGCGATGAAATAGGGCGGCAGCGCGAGACCGGGGGCGAGCTTCAGCGTTTGCTGGGCTTCAGCGATGCAGGCGTCGTACTGGCGATCGAAGAACAAGGCGTAGTAGCGCCGACGATGGGACAGCGGGTTCAGCGGATCGATGTCGATCATGTGATTGGCGTAATCGACTGCTCTTCGGGTTTGCCCTCCGGCGACGAACGCAATCACCGCGGACTGCAGCAACTGAAGGTCATTGGGCGCGAAGCTCGAGCCCATGTCGATCTGCTTCATCGCCTCGGCGATCTTGCGCTGTCCATAGAGGGCGTCAGCAACCGCGGCGTAGCCGTCGGGGAGGCGAGGGGCGAGCGCAATGGCGCGGCGGCCCGCCGCGACGGCATTGGCATAACCGGTCGCGGTCTCCTCTGGAGTGTGCCCGACGTCGGCAAGGTAGGAGAGGTTCCGCGACTTGGCCGCATAGGCTTTGGCGAACCGCGGGTCCTTCGAAAGGGCCGCGTCGAGGAGCGCGTTGGCTTCCTTGAGGCTCGCTTCGCTGTCGTCGTTCTGGACCTGCGTCGTTGCGCGAAGATACAGGTCGTGCGCCTCAGGATTGCTGGTGCCGCCGACGATCAACGCCTTTACTCCGGCGCTTCCCAACTCGACGCTCAGGGCAGCGACGACGTTCTGTGCGATGTCGCTCTGGATCGCGAGCACATTGCCCTCCGGACGATCATAGCTCGCCGACCATTTCTCGAGGCCGTTCTTGCCGTCGATGAGCTGCGAAGTGACGCGCACCATGCCGGGGCCGCGCCGAACGCTGCCCGTCAGGATATTCGCGACGCGGAGCCGCCGGGCGGCGGTCGCGGCATCCTGGTTGCGGACCGCCTCCGAAGAAATCCGGCCCGCGACCTTGAGGCCCTGGAGGAGGGACAGCGAGCTCCGAAGCTCTTCGGCAATTCCCGCCGAGAAATAGTCCTGCCGCGGGTCACCGCTGAGGTTGGCGAACGGAAGCACGGCGATGCTGTTGGCCGCCGCAGCCTTTCCGGGCTTCAGCAACTCCCAACCGCCGACCGTCGCAATCGCCGCCACGGTCGCGCCGCCCCCGATCAGGACGGAGCGGCGCGACGCGGAGGCCGCGTGGCCGCTTGGGATCTGCGGCGCCTCGCCGGCCATGACGGCGCGGATCGCCTCAACCAGGGACCGATACCCTGGGCTCTCCCTTTTGCCCTTCCAGCCCTGCAGCGGAATTGCATGAAGCTCGCCGAAGCCGAGCGGCGGTTCGACATTGTCGATCCGGACAGGGAGATAGGTGCCTCGGCGCTGTGCCCGGTCGGCCTCATCGCGGACGAAGCGACCCTCGCGGCCGACGGACCTCTTGCTCCAAATGACGAGAACGCAGCGGGCGGAGTCGAGGTGCTCCTGGATATCCTCACGCCATTCGCTTCCCGCGGCGATCTGCGTGTCC
>DASUCP010000178.1:0-6449 GCA_036275975.1 Sphingomicrobium sp. | reverse complement strand
TGGAACCGTTCATTTGCGTTTGTCAGCGCAGCCGCTAGACGGTTCGCCGCCAGCTTCCGTTCATCAAGGGTGGGGAAGGGAAGCGCGGGCAAGAGGATTCCCATCGCAACGGACTGAGGCACGTCTTTGGCGCAACCCCCTGACACAGCGGAGACCTTCGTTCGTGAGGTCGACGAGAATCTTCGCCGCGACCAGCTCCGCGAATTCTTCAAGAAGAACGGGACTCTTCTGGTTGTCGCACTCGTCCTGTTCCTCGCCGCGTGCGGCGCCTTCATCTGGTATCAGCAGCACAAGCAGCAGCGCTCCGAAGCCGAAGTCGAGCAGCTCGCCCAGATCTTCAAGGACATCACCGTCGGCAACACGTCCAAGCTGCCAGGACAGCTCGACGAGCTCTCGAAGGCAGGAAGCAAGGGGGTTCGCGCATCGGCGATGTTCACTCGCGCCGCCCTCGCGATCCAGGAGAATGACCTCAAGCTCGCGACGACAAAGTACCGCGAGATTGCGAACGACGATTCCCTGCCTCAGCCCTATCGCGACGCCGCACTGATCCGGCAGACGGCGCTCGAGTTCGACTCCTTGAAGCCAGAGGAGGTGATCTCCAGGATGCAGCCCCTGACCAAGCCCGGGAATCCCTGGTTTGGCTCGGCCGGGGAGATGACGGCACTCGCAATGGTAAAACAAGGCAAGAAGCAGGACGCAGGGCGGCTGTTCGCGATGATCGCCAAGGACAAGGACGCCCCTCAGGCGATCCGCGACCGCTCAATCCAGATTGCCGGGAGCCTCGGCACCGATGCCAGCGCGGCCCTCGGACCGCAGGCCCAGTAGGACCAAGAATGACCAAATCGAAGAATATCAGAATTGCCGTGATGATTGCCGCCGCGCTGGCGGCAAGCGGATGCTCGGTGTTCAAGAAGGGGTCGGGCCCCAAGACTCCGGTGCTCGGCGAACGCATACCCGTGCTGACGAGCGAAGGCGACGTCGAGGTCGATCCCGCGACGCAGGCTCTTCCGTTCAGTCTTCCAGCACCGGTCGCCAATGCCGCCTGGGCGCAGTCTGGCGGCAACGCCACCAAGTCCATGGGACAACTCGCCCTCGGTTCCTCGCTCACTCAGGCTTTCGACGTGCAGGCGGGACGCGGCAACAGCCTGACGGCGCGCCTCGGCGCTGCGCCGATCGTCGCGAACGGCAGGGTCTATACAATCGACACCCTCGGCGCCGTCCGCGCCTTCGATGCCCGCAACGGTGCGCAGTACTGGGCGAGCCAGACACCGGACGTCAAAGGCAATGAGGCTTCTCTCTACGGCGGCGGAATCGCGTACGACAACGGCCGCATCTACGCGACCAACGGTCTCGGATTTGTTTCGGCGATCGACGAGCGCACTGGCGGCATCGTGTGGCAGGTGCGGCCGGGCGGGCCACTGCGCGGTTCACCTACCATCGCCAATGGCGCCGTCTATGTCGTCAGCCAGGACAACCAGATTTACTCCCTCAAGCAAGACGACGGTTCGACGAACTGGTCGCAGCCGGCTTCGCTTGAAATTGCCGGCGTGTTCGGTTCGGCGTCGCCTGCGGCTGGCCAGGGAACGGTGGTTGCGGGATTCTCATCGGGCGAACTCAACGGCTACCGTTATGAGAACGGGCGCCAGGTTTGGCAGGACACGCTGCAGCGCACGAGCATCAGCACGTCTGTATCCTCGCTTTCGGACATCGACGCAGATCCGGTGATCGACAACGGTCAGGTGATCGCTGTCGGGCAGGGTGGACGCATGGTCGCGCTCGACCTCATCTCCGGCCAGCGCCAATGGGAGCTCAGCATCGCGGGCATTTCGACGCCGTGGGTTGCCGGCGACTGGGTGTTCGTCGTGACGGATCAGGCGAAGCTTCTCTGCATCTATCGTCAGAACGGACACATCCGCTGGATCGCGCAGCTTCCGCAGTTCGAAAAGCCGAAGTCCAAATCGGGTGAGATCGATTATTCGGGACCGGTCCTCGCCGGCAACCGGCTCATCCTGACGGGCTCCAACGGAGCAATCATCCAGATCGACCCGGCGACCGGGAATTATCTCAGTCAAATGATGGTGCCGGCAGGCATCAGCCTTTCACCCGTGGTCGCTGATTCGACGCTCTATATCTACGACGACCGGGGTCGGCTCCACGCCTATCGTTAGGATAAGACTGGACCCCGGCCTTTGCCGGGGTACATGGCGCCATGCCCCTGCCAACCGTAGCCATCGTCGGCCGGCCCAACGTCGGCAAATCGACGCTGTTCAACCGGCTCGTCGGCAAGCGCCTCGCGCTCGTCGATGACCGGCCCGGAGTGACTCGCGACCGGCGTGAGGGCGATGCGAAGCTGCTGGGGCTCGAGTTCCGCGTCATCGATACGGCTGGCTTCGAAGACGAAGACCCGCAGTCCTTGCCCGGCCGGATGCGCAAGCAGACCGAGGCGGCGGTGCGAGATGCGGACGCCGCGCTGTTCCTGTTCGATGCCCGCGAAGGCATCACTCCACTGGATGAGGAAATCGGCCGCTGGCTGCGCGCCGCCACCACGCCCGTGATCGTCGTCGGCAACAAGGCGGAAGGCCGCGCCGGAGAGTCCGGCATCCTTGACGCCTACCGGCTCGGTCTCGGCGAACCGACCGCCATCAGCGCGGAGCATGGCGAGGGTGTCGCCGACCTGTTCGAAGCGCTTCGGCCTCATGTCGAGCATGAGCATTTCGAAAGCGACGAGGAGCTCGAGGAGCAGCGTCAGCCGCTGCATCTCGCAATCGTCGGACGTCCAAACGCCGGCAAATCCACTTTGGTCAATCGGATGATCGGCGAAGAGAGGATGATCACCGGCCCTGAGGCCGGGATCACCCGCGACTCCATCAGCCTGAAATGGGAATGGAACGGCCATCCAGTGCAGCTGGTCGACACCGCCGGCCTAAGAAAGCGAGCCAAGGTCGACGACAAGCTTGAGCGCCTGTCAGCGGCGGATACCAAGCGCGCAATCGATTTCGCCGAAGTCGTCGTGCTGCTGCTGGACGCGACGCGCGGGCTGGAGTCGCAGGACCTTCGGATAGCGCAGCAAGTGATCGAAGAAGGGCGGGCGCTGATCATCGCGGTGAACAAGTGGGATGTCGCGGAGGGCGCCTCGGCTCTGTTCAACGGCATCAAGGCGGCACTAAACGAGGGGCTGTCGCAGCTGAGAGATGTGCCGCTCCTGACCGTTTCCGCGAAGACCGGGAAAGGCATCGACACGATCCTGAAGGTCGCGTTCGACCTGCGCGAAGCCTGGGGCAAGCGCGTGCCGACGGGCGAGCTTAACCGCTGGTTCGAAGATGCCGTCGATGCAAATCCGCCGCCGGCGCCGAAGGGCCAGCGAATCAAGCTCCGCTACATCACGCAGGTGAAGACGCGTCCGCCGAGCTTCGTGGTCTTCGGTAATCGGCTGGAGGAGCTTCCCGACAGCTATCGACGCTACCTTCTAAACGCGATGCGGCGAGACCTCGGACTGGGGCCCGTGCCGCTGCGGCTGGACTTCCGCGGTCGCTCCAACCCCTTCGACCGCAAGTCCCGCTAAGGCAAATTTTACCCTTTCTCTCGTATCCCGGCAGCGGTGGGGACCACGGCCGGAGGCATCCGGCGAATGAGGAGCTAAAGGGTGGCCGACGAGGCTCGCGATATCGTCGACTGGGCGCACTTCGAGAAAAGCCGGGCCGAACTCGGCCCGGGCTTCATCCGCATCCTCAGCTATTTCAAGGAAGATGGGATCAAGTCGATCGCACAGATCGAGCAGGCGATGCACGAGCAAAACACCGCGGCGCTCGTCATCCCGGCGCATACGCTCAAGGGTGAATCGCGCCAGCTCGGCGCCGAGCCGGTGGCCAAGATCGCTGAGCTCATCGAGAGCACTGCACGCTTCTGCATTGAGACTCATCGCTTCCCCGACGAGTTAGTGCCGGAAGTCGTCCAGCTTCGCCGACTCTTCAACCAGACCATCGAGCTGTTCGACAAGGCGACCAATCCCCTCGTCAGCCGCTCGGGCCCGAGCGGCTTCGGCCGCAAGGCGAACAACCAGGGCTTCGGCCGGATCTAGTCTTCCGCCGGCTCGCTCTGGAGTTGGATGTAATTCTGAAGTCCCATCCGACCGATCATCTCGAACTGCTGTTCGAGTGTGTCGATATGCTGTTCTTCATTTTCGAGGATGTCTGAGAAGAGATCGCGCGAGACGTAGTCGTGGACGGTCTCGCAATGCGCGATCGCACCCTTGAGTTGCCCCAGCGCTTCCAGTTCGAGCTCCATATCGCCTCTGAGGATTTCCTCCACATTTTCGCCGATGTGGAGGCGGCCGAGCGCCTGGAAGTTGGGCAGGCCATCGAGGAACAGGATCCGCTCGGCCAGCCGGTCGGCATGCTTCATCTCATCGATGGATTCCGAGCGCTCGAACCCGGCGAGCTTGCGGACGCCCCAATTGTCAAGGAGGCGATAGTGCAGCCAATATTGGTTCGTTGCCGTGAGCTCGTTCTTCAGAGCTTCATTGAGCAGCTCGAGAACCTTCTTGTCGCCCTTCATCGTCGCATCCCCTGTTGGCCGGGCGGATGCGCCGTCAATCTGCGGTGGTCAAGTCAGGCAACGGCGCGCAGACGCGGCTTCTTCGGAAGCTCTTCGTCGATGATGTCCTGCGCATAGCCGAGGCAGCAGCCGCACTGCGGCTCGCATCCCAGAGCGGCGTAAGCCGCTTCGGGCGTGCGCGCCCCTTTGCGCGCAGCCTCGCGCACTTCCTTCTCGCTAATCCGATTGCAGACGCAGACGATCATGCGAGCAATATAGCGCTAATGCGAAACATTCGCAACTTCTTGATGATGATGGCAGAGACGCTTTTCTCCAACGCCTGCAAGGAGTAAGGCGCGCCACGCTTCTTTGAGTCGAAGGGGCGCAGCATGGGCATCGTCTTCATCGCTCTGGCACTTGCGATCCTCGCGCCGGCCGCCCAGCACCAGCCTTATTGTGCGGTCCAAGGCGAAAAGCTCGTTCCCACCAGTCAGACCTCTGCCGAAAAGCTCGACTGGTTCCTCAAGGACGATCCGGTGGTCTTCGGAAAGAAGAAGTATGTGAAATACGGCTTCCCGCAGATCATGGGAGTCGACGACCTCGCTTATTGGACAACGAAGGACGCCGTCCCGGTGATGGTGAAAGCCGATGCCGGCACCTACCGCGGCGTGGTCTACGTCCAGTCGTCAACGACGCTTTGTGAGTTCCAGCCTTACCGCGAGCTTGAAAAGTAACCCGGCGCGACTTGCGCTCCGTTAATTCGAGGTCGGACGAGGTCTCACAATTGTCGGGGCTTGAGATACCGCGCCGCGATGAACGCCATCGGAATGCCGACCAGAACGATATGCGCAAACAGCTGAGTGACAACTGACAGAGCCTTCGGAGGCAGCGCCGTGTGGAAGCGCAGCGGCACGATGGCCCAGTTCATAACGAAATAGGTCAGGACGCCGTACGCGATACCGGTTCGTATCGGTGTCTCCAGCCGCTCCGGCTTCCAGCGGAGGAGCAGCATCAGTGCAGTTGCCATGATCGCCATCAGGGCGAAATGCACGAGGAGGCCCAGAACCGCGCCTGCCATCCCGATGTCAGTCGCCGCGGGGAAGGGGCCTGACGCAACGTAGCGGAGCATGTTCGGGATTTGCCGGCCGAATGCGAGCGTCAGGATCATCGCGAACGCGATATCGAGAGTTCCGGAAATCGCGGTCGCGATTGCGATCGGCTTGAGCATTGTCCCCCTTGTTGGCTTGTCAGAACTCCGGCGTCAGCTCGCTTCCCATCAGCCTGGGGAAGAAGCCCTCATGCGCGGCACGAAGATTCGCGAGCCCGGCGCTGAACCCGGGTCCTTCAACCGCATCGCCGCCCGTTTCGCCGATGCGCGCCGCGAAGATGTTAGCCGCGCTTGCCCGCGCAACTACGGTGTCGGGGTCAGTCGTGGCGATAAGCATCCGCCCCTGATCCTCGCCGAACATGATCGCCGCAGGATTGGCAGCCGTCGGCAGCGTCAGCCGCACGCCGATCGAGCCCGCCAGCGCCATTTCCGCAATAGCAACGAGCGCACCGCCATCCGAGATGTCGTGCACCGCCGAGACGAGGCCGGCGGCGATAAGCTGGCGAACAAGCTCTCCGACACGGCGTTCGACGGTGAGATCGACCGGCGGCGGAGCGCCCTCGCGCCGGCCATGGCAGACCTCCAGCCAGAGCGACCGACCCACGTGCCCAGTCGAATGACCGAGTAGCATGAGCGTCTCGCCCGCAGCCTTGAACGCGACCGTCGCGCTCTTCTCCCAGCCGTCGAGCAAGCCGACGCCGCCGATCGCGGGGGTGGGGAGGATCGCAACCGACGATCCGTCCTCGTTCTTGGTCTCGTTGTAGAGCGACACGTTGCCGCTCACGACAGGGAAATCGAGGGCCCGACA
>DASUCP010000177.1:0-4980 GCA_036275975.1 Sphingomicrobium sp. | reverse complement strand
GTCGTCGAAGCGCTGCCGATGAACCATTTCTACGGGCTCCAGACTTCCTATCCGACGCTTGAGAGCGGGCAGGGCGGAGCGCCGTTCGCCAGCGTTGCGGACTATGAGAACGGGCTGAAGCGCAACCACGATTTCGCTCGCAACCTCGACACGGCGATGGCGCAATGGCGCAAGGGCGAGGCGGAAGGAATCGTCGACACCAAGCTAACGGTCCGCAACATGATCGAGCAGATCAACACGCAGCTCGCGCAGAAGCCGGAGGATTCGCCTTACTGGGGGCCGATCAAGAGCTTTCCCAAGTCGATCTCGGCTGCCGACCAGGCGCGCCTGACGAGCGAATATCGCGCCGCCATCACCGGAGAGATCTACCCCGCGCTGACCAAGCTCCGGGACTTCCTGCAGAACGAATATCTGCCCCGCGCGCGCGACGGTGTCGGCCTCATGTATATGAAGGGCGGCGACGCTTATTACCGCTACCTCGTCCAGTCGAACACGACGCTGCCGATGACTCCGGACCAAGTGCACCAGCTCGGCCTAAGCGAAGTGGCGCGCATCACCAAGGAGTTCGAAAAGGTCCAGCAGCAGGTCGGCTTCAAGGGCACGCTGCAGCAGTTCTTCGACCACATGCGGACCGACAAGCAGTTCCAGCCGAAGAGCCGTGAGCAGCTGCGCGGCGACTTCTACCGGATCAAGAAGAACGTCGACACCAAGGTGCCGCAATTCTTCAACCTGGTGCCGAAGACGCCACTGGTGATCCGGCCGTACCCGACCTTCCGCGAGAAGTTCGAGGCGGGCGGAAGCTACGAGCAAGGAACTCCAGACGGGTCACGGCCGGGCACCTTCTATTTCAACGCCTACGATCTGCCGGCGCGGTTCACCTGGGAGGAGACGACGTTGTTCCTGCACGAGGGCGAGCCCGGGCACCATTTCCAGATCAGCCTGGCGCAGGAGAATTCGAAGTTGCCAGCGTTCATGCGGTTCGGCGGGAATACGGCTTACGTCGAAGGCTGGGCGCTTTATTCGGAAACGCTCGGCTACCCGATGGGCTTCTACAAGGACCCGTACGCGCATTTCGGAACGCTCAACGACGAGATGCTGCGGGCGATGCGGCTGGTGGTCGACACCGGCATCCATTCCAAGGGTTGGACCCGTGACCAGGCGATTGATTATTTCCTGACGCATTCGGGTGAATCGCGGACCGACGCGACCGCGGAGGTCGAGCGCTACATCGCGATTCCCGGCCAGGCGCTGGCCTACAAGCTCGGGCAGCTCACGATCAGCCGCCTGCGCGACGAAGCGAAGGCCAAGCTCGGGCCGAAGTTCGACATCCGCGAATTTCACGCCCAGGTGCTGAACACCGGCGCTCTGCCGCTGCAGGTTCTCGAAGAGAAGATCGACGCCTGGGTCGCGGCGAAGCAGGCGAGCTAGTCAAGGTTTCAGATCGACGAAAGGCGCGAACTTCACCTCGCGCTTTACGAAGCTCGTCTCGTAGCGGCGAACCGTCGAGTCCGCCGTGAGCAGCTCGTCACACAAGCCGTTGAACTCGGCCATGTTGGCGCAGTCGACCAAGGCCAATAAGTCGCACTCTCCGGTGGTCTCGTAGCAGAACTGGACCTGCCCGACCGAGCGCAAGCGTTGCTCGAGCGCAGCCTTGCCCTTGAGATCGGCATGCTCGGCGAGCTCGATGAACAGGAGTGCGCGCAGCCGCCGCTCGGCAAGACGCTCCGAAACGAGCGCAACCGTGCGCGCGATCCAACCCTCTGCACGCAGGCGGCGAAGCCGGCGGGCGATCGCCGAAGGCGACAGCGGCACGCGGTCGGCAAGCTGGTCCGCGGTTCGCGAATCGTCGCGCTGAACGAGGTTGAGCAGCGAAAGATCGAAGCTGTCGAGCACGGCCGCACTGTGCCAAATTTTGGCACGCAGCGCACCAATTTTGCGCGCGGCTGGCAATTTGCATTTGGAAACGCTGCTCGTTCATCGGCCAGACAGCGCCGTTGCGTCCGATGAGCGGAAGCGGCGTGCAAGGGGGAATATTCGTGCGCAAGGTTTCGGTAATCTCGATTGCAGCTAGCCTGGCCTTCGCGGTCGGTCTGGTTGAGCCGCCCCTCGGCGCGCAGACTGCCGCGCCGGCGCCGCCAGCATCCCCAGCGGCGGCGCCGGCGGAGGGGCCCGAAGCACACCCTGCCCCACCCGGCGCGAACGAACCGCTCGCTGAAGGCGAAGGGCGCGCCGTGGCTCTGAAGCTCGCCGACGATCTTGTCAGCAAATTCGTCTACCGCGACCAGGCCGCGGCCTACGCGGCGATGCTGCGCAAGAACGCGGCGGCTGGCCGCTACGACAAGGGTACCCGCGGCGAGCTGGCGAAGCTGATGACCGGCGATCTGATGGGCGTGCACAAGGATGGGCACCTGCACGTCATGCTTGCTCCGCCGCCCGGAACGGCCGGGCCGCACGGCGATGGCGGACCGCCGCCGGGTTTCCCGCCGCTGATCCAGTCGGCGAAGATGATTGCTCCGGGCATCGGGTACATCCGCTTCACGGCTTTCATGGGAACCGACGAGGAACTCGCGGGTGTGCGCAAATGGCTCGCGGAGAACCGGGACGACAAGGTGCTTATTTTCGACCTTCGCAATCATCACGGCGGGGGCCTCGACGAGCAGGATGTGATCTTCTCCTACCTGTATGCGAAGAAGACGCCGCTCGTGAAAATGGCCGTGTCGAAGGACGTTTACGAGAAGCGCGGGTCGCCGCTCGATCCGGGACCGACGCTCGTCTTCCGGGCGGACGGCGACAAGATGGTCGCGACTCACAGCGCGATTCCCGGCGCCGCCACGCCGCTGAGGCATGCCAAAGTCTATCTGCTGGTGTCCAACAAGACCGCGTCCGCAGCGGAGCATTTCGCGCTCGCCTTGAAGTCTACCGGACGCGCGACGCTGATCGGGGAGGCGACCGCGGGCGCCAATCACTTTGGCGGCGGCGAGGCTCTCAACGAACATTTCGCGGTGTGGCTGCCGGTGGGCCGCACCTACGACATCAAGACGGATAAGGATTGGGAAGGAAGCGGCATCGCGCCCGATATCGCGGTCGATCCGAAGCAGGCGTTGATCGTCGCCCTCGAAAAAGCGGGCCTCAGTCACGATGAGGCCGTGAGGCTGGACGCACGGGAAGTGCCGGCCGAACCGGTGCATGCCGACAAAGTCCCTTCGAGGTGATGTGAAGCAGTTCGTCGAAATCGATCCGAATGCCCGTCGACGATGAGCGGAATGCGACAGGAGTGCCGCGTAAGACGAAGATGAGGAGGCATGCGCAATGCTAAAGCACACGCTCAAGTTGCTCGTCCTCTTGACCGCTCTGTCGGTCACCCCGGCGTCCGCAGGGGAATGGAACTACCGGCCTGTAGCCTATCATGACGACGGCGGCTGCCCCTATGAGCGGGCCCGGATCGCCGCTGCTGCGGCAGCATGGTCGGCTCAGCGGCAGGGAGTGACGACAATCACGCTGACGGATCGCGTCCCGCCCGACAGCTCGCTGTTCATCGGACCCGGCTCGCGGTTCCTGACACCCTAGGCGGCCACGCTCTCCAGCGCCTGCGCGATCAGTTTGCGGCTGTTGTCGATTCCGTACAACGCGATGAAGCTGCCCATGCGCGGGCCTTGGCTCGAACCGAGAAGCGTTTCGTAAAGCGCCTGGAACCAGGCGCGGAGATTTTCGAAGGGATAGCGCTTCCCGACTTCGAAGACCTGGGTCTGGATGCTTTCGGCCGATGAATCCGGCGGCAGGTTGGCGAGCTCCGAGTCGAGGTCACGGAGCGCTTCGGCTTCCATCTCCGTGGGCGCTCGGCGCTTCAGCTCCGGCGCGACGAAATCACGCGCATAATTGACGGCGAGGCCGATCAGCTCGTCGAGCTCCGGATCATTCGCGGGCGACGTGCCAGGCGCGTAGCGCTGCACGAACCGCCATGCCGTTTCCTTGTCCGCCACTCCCGGAAGGCTGACGAGATTGAGTAGCAAGCCGTAGGTCAGCGGCAGCGTCTCGGTCGGAACGCTGCCACCATGGATGTGATGCGCGGGGTTGCCGAGCTTCTGCTCGATCGGCTGTTTCGGATAGTTGCTGCGGAACTGCCAATATTCGTCGACCGCGCGCGGGATGACGCCGATGTGCAGGCTCTTCGCACGCTTGGGCTCGCGGTAGATGTAGAAGGCGAGGCTCGGCTCGCTTCCGTAGCGCAGCCATTCCTCCAGGCTGAGCCCGTTGCCCTTCGACTTGGAGATCTTCTCGCCCTTCTCATCGAGGAACATCTCGTAGTTGAAGCCTTCGGGCGGGCGGCCGCCGAGGATGCGGCAGATCTTGCCCGACTGGATGACGCTGTCGATCAGGTCCTTTCCGGCCATTTCATAATCGACTCCGAGGGCGACCCAGCGCGCCGCCCAATCGACCTTCCATTGAAGCTTGGCCGCGCCACCGAAGGCCGATTGCTGGACTCGGCTTCCGTCCTCGTCATCGAAGACGATGAGCCCAGCTTCCGCGTCGATCACGTCGACCGGCACCTGCAGCACGCGGCCGGTCGTGGGGGAAATCGGCAGCACCGGCGAATAGGTCTTGCGGCGGTCCTCGCGCAGGGTCGGCAACATCACGCCCATGATCGCATCGAAGCCGTGCAGAACCTTGCGGATCACCGCATCGAACAGGCCGCTGGTGTAGCAATCCGTCGCCGATACGAATTCGTAATCGAAGCCGTAGCGGTCGAGGAAATGCCGAAGCATCGCATTGTTGTGGTGCGCGAAGCTCTCGTCGGTGCCGAACGGATCGGGGATCTTGGTCAGCGGTTTGCCGAGATTCTCTTCCAGCATCGCCCGGTTCGGGACGTTGTCCGGCACTTTCCGCAGGCCGTCCATGTCGTCGCTGAACGCAATCAGGCGTGTCGGCGCGCCGGTCAGCTCTTCATAGGCGTGGCGAACGAAGCTCGTCCGCGCGACCTCG
>DASUCP010000176.1:0-8602 GCA_036275975.1 Sphingomicrobium sp. | reverse complement strand
AAGACCGACCCGAAAGCCGAACTGCACAAGCAGCAGTCCATGATCCTGGTGCCGCTGGACGCGTCGGGACTGAAGATCGTCCGTCACCTGCCCGTGTTCGGTTACGACGACGCGCCGCACGGTCATATGGAGATCGAGCTGTCCGACGTGCGCGTACCGCCATCGAACATGTTGCTCGGCGAAGGCAGGGGGTTCGAGATCGCACAGGGGCGGCTTGGGCCCGGGCGGATACACCATTGCATGCGCACCATCGGGGTGGCCGAAGAAGCGCTCGATGCAATGGTGAAGCGGCTGATGTCGCGCACCGCGTTCGGCAAGACGATCGCCGAGCAGGGCGTTTGGGAAGAGCGGATTGCCAACGCACGGATCGACATCGAGATGACGCGGCTGCTGTGCCTCAAGGCCGCGGACATGATGGACAAGGCCGGCAACAAGGCGGCGCGGGGCGAGATCGCCATGATCAAGGTCGCCGCGCCGCTGATGGCGCTCAAGATAATCGACGACGCGATCCAGGCATTCGGCGGCGCGGGCGTGTCAGACGATGTCGGCCTCGCCGGGGCCTACTCCCAGATTCGAACGCTGCGGCTCGCGGACGGACCCGACGAGGTCCACCGGCGGGCCATCGCGCGGATGGAGCTCAAGAAGCACCGGTGAGCGAAGGCGCGATCGACCAGGAGGCGCTGGGTGCCTGGCTCGAGGCTAATGTCGAGGGATTTGCCGGCCCGTTCGAGCTGACCAAGTTTCCTTCCGGCCAGTCCAACCCGACCTACCGGATTCGGGCCGCTTCGGGCGATTACGTGCTGCGGCGAAAGCCCTTTGGCCAATTGCTGCCGTCCGCGCATGCCGTCGATCGCGAGTATCAGCTGCTCGCTGCGCTCTACCCGCTCGACTTTCCGGTGCCGGAGCCGCTCGCCTTGTGCAGCGACCCCGATGTCATCGGAGCAATCTTCTACGTCATGGAGCTGGTGCAGGGGCGCGCCTATGCCGACGGTTCGCTCCCGGACTTCGATCCTGCGGCGCGCAGGCACATGTACGAGCAGCTCGTGGACACGCTCGCCGAGCTTCACACGATTGATGCCGATCGCGCTGGGCTTGGTAGCTTCGGCAGGCCGGGCAATTATTTCGAGCGGCAGGTCGCGCGGTGGACGCGGCAGTACCGCGATTCCGAGACGGACTATGTCCCGTCGATGGAGCGGCTGATCGCCTTCCTGCCCGAGCGACTCCCGGAGCAATCGCGAACGTCGATCGTCCACGGCGACTATCGGATCGACAATGTCGTGTTCGACGGCGACGGGCAACTCACCGCCGTGCTGGATTGGGAGCTGGCGACGCTCGGCGATCCGCTTGCGGACTTCTCCTACTTCGCGATGCAGTGGCCGCTTCCGGCCGACGGCGGAGCAGCGCTCGGGGGACTCGATTTGCCCGCGCTAGGCATTCCGACGCTCGAGGAAATCGCCGAGCGCTATTCAAGCCGCTCCGGCGTGCCGGTCACGAGCAGCCTCGACTGGTATTTCGCCTACAATCTCTTTCGCCTCGCGGGGATCGTGCAGGGCATCAAGAAGCGCGTGCTCGACGGCACCGCGTCCCACGCGAATGCCGCCGAGATTGCCCAGCGCGTGCCGACGCTTGCCGACGCCGCGTGGAGCTTTGCGCTACGCGCCGGCGCCTAGAGGCGTCCGAGCAGAAGCAGGATCACAACGATAATCAGGATCAGGCCGAGAATTCCGGACGGGCCGTAGCCCCAGCCCCTGCTGTAACCCCAGTGCGGAACCGCGCCGACGAGCAGCAGGATCAAAATGATGACGATAATCAGGCCCATACACAGCCTCCCGTTTTTGTTATTCGGCAAGCGTAACGAGCAGCCGTGGCGAGAGTTTCAGGTTCTCGCCGCATCGATCTCCACCGGCACTCCGGCACGGACCGAGTTGCCGATGGTCGTGACGGCCTTGGCGCGCTCGATCAGCTCGGACGGATCCGAGCCGTCGGCAAGCTGGCAATCGACCTGCATTTGAACGCTCGTCGCGCGGCTCGGCTGCCCGCCGAATTCAATGGTAACGCTCACGCGAAGGTTCGCGATCTTGGCGCCGGCCTGTTCGGCAAGCGCCTGCATGTCATTGCAGAAGCAACCGCCGATCGACAGCGCGAGCAACTCGCCGCCATCGAAGCCGAGACCCATCCCGCCGAACTTGCCAAGGGGCCGGTCCGCGACCACGCTGTGACTGCCCGACACTCCGACTGCGGCGCGGGTTCCCGGCAGCGTGCGATACTCGATGGTCGTCGAACCCATGCGTTGCTCCACTTGTGACTCGTCGGGAGCGCCTTAGAAGGCGTTCGCTCAGGAGGACAATCCATGCCCGAACCGGTCCGGCCGATCCCGCTTAGCGATATCCAGGAGGCGAGGAAGCGGATTGGCGGTACGGCCATCCGGACGCCGCTCGTGAAGCTCGATGCCGGCACTGATGCCGACATTTATCTCAAGCTGGAGAACCTTCAGCCGACCAATGCCTACAAGATCCGCGGCGGAGCCAATGCCGTCGCGCATTTGTCGGAGGACGAGCGCGCACGCGGCGTGTGGACCATCAGCGCCGGCAACGCGGGGCAGGGCGTCGCCTATGCGGCGCGAGCGTTCGGGGTTCCGTGCACCGTTGTCGCGATCGAGACTGCGCCGCAGACGAAGCTCGACCGGATGCGCGCGCTCGGCGCCGAGATCGTCCCGGTCTCTTACGAGGACGCATGGCGCGCGGCGGAGTCCCACGCCTTCGAAGGCATGGAAGGAACGTTCGTCCACCCGTTCGACAATCACGACTTCATCGCCGGACATGGGACGATGGGCCTGGAGATCCTGGAAGACTTGCCGGAAGTGCGCACCGTCATCGCCGCCATCGGGGGCGGTGGGCTGATCACCGGCGTCGGCAGCGCAGTGAAGGCGCTTAAACCCGACGTGGAGGTCATCGGCGCGGAGCCGGAAAGCGCAGCGCCTTACGCTTACTCGCTCGAGCATGGCGGGCCGCAGCGGTTTCCCGACTGGAAGGCCTCCTTCGTCGATGGCGCCGGCGGCAAGAGCGTCACCGACCGCATGTGGCAGCGGATGCAGGCTGTCGTGGATGGTACGATCACCGTCACTCTCGACGAGACGCGCCAGGCAATGCGGCTGATGGCGGAGAAGGCGCGGGTGATTTCTGAAGGCGCGGGTGCCCTGTCGGTGGCGGCTGCGCTGACGGGCAAAGCGGGCGAGGGGCCGATCGTCTGCGTCGTCTCAGGCGGCAACATCGATCTCGAGAAGTTCACCGATCTGGTGGCCAGCTAGCGTCCGGTGAACTTCGGCTCCCGCTTTTCGAGAAAGGCGGCGACGCCTTCGCGATAGTCTTGAGTGAAGCCGAGACGGCGCATCGCTCCCGCCTGCCGCTCCAGCTCCTCGTCCAGGCTGTATTGCCAGCTCGAGCGGATCATCTCCTTGATGGCGGCAAGCCCCAGCGGCGGAAGCGAAGCGAGCTTTTTCGCTATGGCGTCGACTTCACTGTCGAGCGCGTCGTCCTCGACGGCCTTCCAGATCATTCCCCATTCGGCGGCTTTCTCGGCGGGCAGCGGCTCGCCGGTGAGCGCTAGGCCGAGCGCGCGCGCCTGGCCGACCAGCCGCGGGAGCGCCCACGTGCCGCCGCTGTCAGGGATCAGGCCGATCGCCGAGAAGCTCTGGATGAACTTCGCCGATTTTGCGGCCACGACGATGTCGCAGGCAAGCGCGATGTTCGCGCCGGCTCCCGCGGCGACTCCGTTTACGCGGGCGATCACAGGTTGCGGCAGCGAGGTCAGCGCGCGGATCAGCGGATTCCAGCAGGCCTGCACCGTGTCGCCGAGATCGACTGCTTCCCCCGGAGCCACGGCACGGTCGTTCAGGTCCTGGCCGGCGCAGAAGCCCCGCCCCGCGCCGGTGAGGACCAGGACGCGCGCCTCACCCAGGCTGGCGAGCGCATCGCGAAGCTCCTCGTGCATCTGCACCGTGAAGCTGTTGAGGCGGTCCGGTCGGTTGAGCGTGATGCGGGCGACCGGGCCGTCCGCCTTGAAGTCGATGGTCTCGTAAGCCATGCCTCGACCTAGCGAAGGAGCAGGCGTGGACGCAAACGAACTCGCAAACCAGGTCGCGCATGCAATGCTAGCAGGCGAGGGAACCGGACCTGCGTGGGGCATCAGGATCGAGGAAGCACGGGCGGACTACGCACGTATCTCGATGGTGGTTCGCGCCGACATGCTCAATAGCCACGGAATCGCGCACGGCGGCATGATTTTCGCGCTGGCCGACACGGCGTTCGCCTACGTCTGCAACGGGGCCAACCACGCGAGCGTCGCCGCCCAGGCGTCGATCGTCTTCCTGGACAAGGTGCGGGAAGGCGAGACCCTGATCGCCGAAGCGATGGAGCTCGCGCGCGAAGGCCGCGCCGGAGTGACTCGGGTAGCCGTCCGCGCCGATGACGGCCGCGCAATTGCCGAGTTTACCGGCTACTCGCGCACGCTCGGAGGTGCGGTCGTGGAAATCTAGCTCACCACTTTTGGTGGATGTCGCCGATGTTTCCGTGGGGCATCGGCCGGCCGTTGACGATCAAGGTGCCCTCGACGACCGACCCGTTGAGGTCGACGGGACCGCTAATCGTCGTCCGCCCCCGGAAGCGGCCCTTTGGAGTCGCGCCCTTCGAGGAGGTCTGGCTCAGCAAGCAATCGCGATAGATCGCTTTCCAGCTCCACGGCAGCTGCCCAGCCGCGACGCATCGGAAGGTGCAGTGGTCGAACAGCACATTGTCGCTTTCGGCGAGGTTCACGATCGGGCCCGGACCGACGAACACCTTGCCGGTGGGCGAGAGCCTGGGGTCGTCCGTGAAGGTGCAATCGACGAAATGCGCTGCCTGGCCGGGGTCCGCATCGGGATAGGGGTGCACCACCGCTCCGACGAAGGTGCAGCCATTGAAGCTGAAGCTCGGCTTTTTCGGCCAGGCCGACCAGTTGGTCGTGCCAATGAACCGGCAGTCGGTGAAGCGCGCGACCTGACTTGGGCCGCTGTCGGCGAGCAAACCACACCCGCCATTGTCGACAAAGCTGCAGCGCGCGAAGGTGAGGTCGCGAATGCGGCCGCTCTCCGCCTCGATGTCGACGCCGGCGGCGGGGGCGCTCTTCACCGCCAGCCGCGCGGAGTGGCTGAATTCGCAATCGGCGAAATCATAGCCGTGCCCAGCAGTGACGCTCGCGCCTTGCCGGCCGTTGTACCGCGCTACGAAGTGCGTGATCGTCCCTCGCCCGGACCGGCCTGGCGAGCCGATGAACATCGCGCCGTCAAGGGCGTGGTGGTGGGTGTAGACATTGTGAACAACCTCCGGCCCCAAGTTCCGCTGAAGCCGGAGACCGATTGCGGGGATCTGCCAACCCGCGTCACCGAACTTTCCCCCAATCCGCAGCTGCTGGACGTTCCCGTCGAGCTCGACGTCGCGGATCTCCACCGGTTCGTGGCAGTCACGGACCCAGATCATTCCGCCGTAGGCTTCCGCGAGGTCGACGCGTTTCACGTACGGCAGCGGGTGATGGACGGGCTCGCCCGTTTCCACGTCGAAGGTGCCGTAACGTAGGCCAGGTTGCGCCCGAAGACGCGCGCCGTTGCCGAGGATCTTGAGCGCGGAATGAAGGCCTGAAAGGTTTAGAATCGGCTCGGCGAACCAGCCACCGGCCTCCTTTCGGAGATTCTGCCCACCGACAACATAGGTTCGCCCCGACCTTAATGAGATGGTGCCCCCGCCGCGGCGGTTCACTTCGGCGGCGAGGCGCTGGAAGGCCGCGGTGTCGTTGGCCGCGCCGTCGCCGCGCGCTCCGAACTGCTCGGGTGTAAGGACGGAGGCGGCCGCGCTCGCGCAGCCCGGCATCATCGCGTTTGCGGCGCTTGCTGCGAGGAAGTCACGGCGGTCGAACTTCACGTTCAGGTCTGTGGTAACTCGGACTTTAGCAACAGGTGAACGACGGCCTCATCCTCGTCCAACCACTCTCCTTCTCAGCCGGAGCGCCTGCGCGACCAGCACAATTCCGCTGCCGAATGCGAACATTGCGATCAGCCAGGCGGCCGAGAGGATCGAAGCTGCGGGATAGGGGATGATGAGCACGATGACTCCGATGCCGAGCAACACGGAGATAGCTCCCGAGATCCCCAGCAGCCACTCGCCCTCAATTTCCCTGCGTAGACGGATCGCCGCGACGACTTCAAGGACGCCGGTGGCAATCGCCCAGGCGGCGAGCATCACGAGCACGACGAAGGAATAGGTGATGGTGGCAACGAGGGGCATCAGCAGGAACAGGACGCCGATCAGGATGCCGATGATTCCGCTGAACACCAGGGCGCCCCAGCGATGCCCCGGCTCGGTCGCTCCCCGTGCGCCCGCAACGAGCGAGGCGACGCCGTCAATCAGGGAATAAGCCGCGAATAGCATCGTGAAAGCGAAGACGGCGCTCAACGGGAAAACGATCGCTCCTGCTCCGAGCAGCAGGGCGAGCACCCCGCGAAGCATGAACCATTTCCAATTGTGTGCCGGAAGGATGAAATTGTCCGAAGCCATTGACGCCCCCTGATTTGAACCAACACAAGGCAAACGCTACATCAGTTCTTATGTACACGACCGAGCTTCAGAAGACTGGCAAAATCGAGAATCTCGAAGACCCGAGGCTTCTCGAGGCGTTCGAGGCGCGTGTCGCGGCTGACGATTTCATCGAGCCGAAGGACTGGATGCCCGAGGCGTATCGCCGGACGCTGACCCGGCAGATCAGTCAGCACGCGCATTCAGAGATCGTCGGGATGCTGCCCGAAGGGAACTGGATCACGAGGGCGCCTTCGCTTCGGCGAAAGGCGATCCTGCTTGCGAAGGTGCAGGACGAAGCGGGACACGGGCTTTACCTCTACTGCGCGGCGGAGACGCTCGGCACGAGCCGCGAGCAGATGATCGAGGCCCTGCACTCGGGGAAGGCGAAATATTCGACCATCTTCAATTATCCAACGCTGACCTGGGCCGACATCGGCGCGATCGGCTGGCTGGTCGATGGCGCCGCCATCATGAACCAGGTGCCGCTGCAGCGAACTTCATACGGGCCTTACGCCCGGGCCATGGTCCGCATCTGCAAGGAAGAGAGCTTCCACCAGCGTCAGGGCTACGAGATCATGATCGCGCTGGCGAACGGCACGGCCGAGCAGAAGCGCATAGCGCAGGACGCGCTCAATCGCTGGTGGTGGCCGAGCTTGATGATGTTCGGGCCGCCGGACGAGAACTCGCCAAACACGGCGCAGTCGATGCGCTGGCGGATCAAGCGCGAAACCAATGACGAGCTGCGGCAGAAGTTCGTCGACATCACCGTCCCGCAGGCCGATTTCCTGGGCCTCACCGTTCCAGACGCTGACCTCAAGTGGAACGAGAAAAAGGGCGGCTACGACTTCGGAGAGATCGACTGGGAGGAATTCTACGCGGTCGTCCGAGGCGAAGGCCCTGTGGCGAAGGAGCGCATGAAGGCGCGGCGTGACGCGTGGGACGATGGTGCCTGGGTCCGTGAGGCTGCTGCTGCGCACGAGGAAAAGCGCCGTGCGAGGAAGGCGGCGTGAGCAGTGACTGGCCGCTCTGGGAAGTTTTCGTCCGCTCTAAAGGTGGGCTTTCGCATCGCCACGTTGGCAGCGTTCATGCTCCTGACGCGGAGCTCGCGCTCGCGCATGCGCGCGACACGTACACGCGGCGCCTCGAAGGGGTGAGTTTGTGGGTCGTGCGCTCGACCGATATCGTCGCGAGCGATCCTGAGCAGGCGGGCGAGCTGTTCGAGCCGGCGGAAAGCAAAATCTACCGCCATCCGACCTTCTACGACATTCCGGACGAGGTGAAGCACATCTGATGGCGACGATCGCCGTCGATCCCCGCACCGACTACCTCCTGCGTCTCGGCGACGATGCGCTGGTGCTGGGGCAGCGCGTGTCCGAGTGGTGCGGGCATGGGCCGGTGCTCGAGGTCGACATCAGCCTGGCAAACCTCGCGCTGGACCTTATTGGGCAAGCGACGCTGCTGCTCGGCGAGGCTGGCGACGGCGACCAGCTGGCCTTCCATCGCGACGTGCTCGATTTCCGTAATTGCCTGCTGGTCGAGCAGCCCAATGGCGACTTCGCGCAGACTATTGCCCGGCATCTGCTCTACACCACGTGGCAGCATATGTTGCTGCAGCGGCTGCAGCAGTCGAGTGATCAGTTTCTTCGCGAGTTCGCGCACAAGGCGGTGAAGGAAGTCGCTTACCACCGTGAGCTTGCCGCGGACTGGACGATTCGATTGGGCGACGGGACGGAGGAAAGCGCCGGTCGCATGGCCGACGGCCTCGACTGGAACTGGCGCTTTATCCCAGAGCTATTCGAGGTCGATGAAGGGCTCCAGGCCACGATCGACGCCGGCATCGCGCCCGATCCGCGCGAGTTCGAAGAGGAATACCGCTCCGCCATTTCAACCATTCTCGTGGAGGCGAAGCTTGAAGCACCCGCCGACCAACGTCCGATCCTCGGCGGCCGGCGCGGCCATCACAGCGAGCATCTCGGCCATCTGCTCGCCGTGATGCA
>DASUCP010000175.1:0-8585 GCA_036275975.1 Sphingomicrobium sp. | reverse complement strand
GCTTCCGCCGCTTCTGGCGATGCACCAGGACGACGACACGCAGTGGATCGGAAGCTCGATGGAGTTTCTCTCTGAACAATCGCCCGAGATGGTCGCGCGGCTGGCCGATGCGTTCGTCGCCCACGCGATCCAGACCTATGTCGAATCGAGCGGAAAGGGAGCTCACGGCTGGATCGCGGGGTTGCGGGATCCTGCGGTCGCGCGCGCGCTCACGGTCATTCACACGCGCTACGCGGAGGACCTCGACGTCGAGATGCTTGCGCGCGAGGCGGGCGTGTCCCGTTCAGTGCTGGGCGAGCGCTTCGCCGAGCTGATCGGCGAGCCGCCGATGCGCTATTGCACCAGCTGGCGGATGCGCCTCGCGGCGAACATGCTGCGTGACGGCAAGGAGAATATCGCCAGCATTGCCTATGCCATCGGCTTCAACTCGGAAGCTGCCTTCAATCGGGCGTTCAAGCGCGAATATGGCGAGCCGCCGGTTACGTGGAAGCGTCGCCTCGAAGATGAGGACCGTGAGGCTCGGGAGACGGCCGAACGCCGAACCCTGCCGAAGCAAGTCGTTCAATATTGCGCGGCGATGGACGGAACTCGCCTGGCTTATTCGATTGTGGGTGAAGGACCGCCGCTGGTGAAAACGGCGAACTGGCTCAACCATATCGAATTCGATTTCGAGAGCCCGCTGTGGCGGCACTGGATCCTCGAGCTGACCCGCGACCATGCGCTGGTGCGCTATGACGAGCGCGCGAATGGACTGTCGGATTGGGATACGCCGCAGATTTCGTTCGATGCCTTCGTCGACGACCTCCAGACCGTGGTCGAATCTGCGGGGCTCGATCGCTTCGACCTGCTGGGGATCAGCCAGGGCGCGGCGGTGGCGATCGCCTATGCGGTTCGCCATCCCGAACGCGTCCGAAAGCTGGTGCTGTGCGGCGGATATGCGTTCGGGTGGAAAGTCCGCGCCGATCCGGAAGAGGTCGCCCGGCGCGAGGCGATGCTGGCCCTGTGCAAACTCGGCTGGGGCGCGGACAATCCGGCGTACCGGCAAATCTTCACCAATCTCTATATTCCTGGCGGCTCCGCAACGCAGGCGGATTGGTTCAACGAGGTCCAGCGCCAGTCGGCATCACCAGAGAACGCCGTAAAGCTGCAGCAGGTGCTCGGCGACCTGGACGTGCGAGAGCTTCTGCCGCGGGTGCGCGCGCCCACTTTGGTGTTTCACGCGCGCGGCGACCAGGCGATCCCTTTTTCGGCGGGTGAATATCTGGCCGAGCATATCCCGGGCGCGAAGTTCGTTCCGCTGGAGGGGCAGAACCATATCCTGCTGGAGAATGAGCCCGCCTGGGAGACGTTCACTCGGATGACCCGCGATTTCCTCAGGCCGGAATCCTCGGAGCTCCCGCGGATGAAGGTTGCCGCCTCGCCGTCCGATCCGGTCGAGAGGATCGATCATTTCAGCTCCGCGGACGGCACGCGGATCGCTTTTGCGAGCAGCGGGCGAGGGTTCCCGCTGGTCAAGGCACCCAACTGGATCACCAACCTCGAGGTCGACCGGTCCAACCCGTCCTACCGCCATTGGATCGATGAATGTTCGAAGCTGAGCCGGTTCGTTCGCTCCGACATGCGCGGCTTCGGGATGTCCGAGCTCAATCCAGCAAGCTTCTCATTTGAAGCGATGGTCGGCGATCTCGGCGGCCTCATCGATCATCTCGGACTCGAAAGCTGCGACCTGCTGGGGATCGCGCACGGCGCCGCCATCGCCATGGCCTATGCGGCACGACATCCGGAGCGCGTGCGCAAGCTTATCCTGGTCAACGGCTTTGCGGCTGGATGGCGGGTGAGGGCCGATCCGGAGGAGATCGCCTGGCGCAACTCGCTGATGGATATGAACCAGCGCGAATGGGCGTTCCGCCGAAGCCTCTTGGGCGAGATGTTCCTCACGCTCTATTTCCCGACGGCCGACCAGGAGTTGATCGACTGGCACAACAGCCATTTCGAGGAGTTCGGCCCGGTCGAGCGGCTGCAGGCGATGATCGAGCTGGCCGCTGACATCGACGTTCGGCATGAGCTTTCGAAAATTCGGGCGGAGACGCTGATCTGCCATTCAAAGCAGGACGGGAATGCGCCGCTCTCGGCGGGGCGAGCGGTCGCCGACGGAATCAAAGGCTCGCGCTTCGTCGAGCTCGAAAGCCCCAACCACGTGCTGCTGGAGCACGAGCCCGCGTGGCCCGTCTTCGTTCGGGAGCTGCGGGCGTTCCTGGCGGCTAACCCGGTTAGCCCAATGAGGGCGCGACTGCCTTCCCTTGCGCGCCTGGCGCCCTGACGCGGGTACCCCGGACGCGGCTGCAGGGAAGGGGAAAAGCCGCGCCCGGGGATTCACTTATCGTAGTTGAGCTTGTCCTATTGCAGGGATTCCGGGCGCGTCGGGGGAAGGGGAGGGAGCGGCGCGCCCGGAAAGTGGTACCTAGCCGCGCGAAATCGCGGACATTTGCTGGAGGCCTTCGGCCATGGCGACCCGGAAGCACGTCATCTGCTGCAGCCGCACATCAAGCGGCTCGATGTTGTTCTCGCTGCAAAGGGACGTCGCTGCCGAGCGGATCCGGCGCACAAGCCTGGTCCGGCCAGCTACCGAATGAAGATCCAGGTCCGAGTAACCGACACGCGCCTGAGGGGCCGTCTGGACGAGGATATCGGCTCGGTTCGCCGGGGCAGTGCTGGCCAGCATGGCGCTGGCGATCAGGAACAAGTGAGTCATTCCTTAACTCCTCTTTTGGGGGAACAGAGGGTCGCTCCTCGGAAGCTTCGTTCCCCGAGGTCGCTGATCCTAGACGCGACGTGGTGTGTCGCTTTTAGCTTAGGTCCGGACCGGCAATATGACTGGTTGACCGGATAAATTGATTAGAACGCCACTTACGCAGAATTTTATCGATTACTGATATCGGCGCCGCCGTTTACCAACACGGTCTCGGTAGTGATGCCGGCGACCTTACGTATAACTGCGGATCGCCTCAGCAAAGTTCATCGAGCCAATCTGCTCCTCTCTTTCAGAGGAGAGAAGATGATCGACGCACGGACGAAAATCGCAGCGATAGTGCTGGTTGGAGTATTGTCGACGCTCGCGACCGCGCAGGCCGCTCAAGCGGCGCGGGCTGTCGACATTCGCTACGCTTGCGATGAAGGACAAAGGCTGCTCGTTCGGCAGTCCGCCAACGTTGCCTCCGTACAGTTTGCAGATCGCTCGTATGAGCTGCGTCAGGCGCGCTCGAGCATCGGGCGCAAGTATCTTTCACCGACAGCCGCGCTGCTCATCGACGGTCCGTCGGCTGTCTTCGTCGCGCAGGACAGGCTCCAACTCGGCCGCTGCCTGGAGGCAGGCCGAACGCCATCCGGAAGTTGAGGAGGAGGCTGCGCCGCCTCGCTGCAGTGCCGACTACTAGCGCCTAGCGCCGGGGAGGGAACGGGTTCACCGCGTATTACAAGGGGGATCTTAGCGCGGCGTAAGCTGCGCCATCAGGACAAAATTGTTGAGGTGCAAGGCCGCGTTGGCGGGAAGCGACGGCGCCTTGCACCCCAGGCAGATCAATTGGCTGCGATTACGCGGTTACGAGCGTGGCGTTCACGCGGATCGGATTGGCGATGTTGAAGTAGTTCGGCGACGTCTTGAGCACGTTCTGGTGGATTTCCTCGAACTGCTCGCGAGTGCCGTTGCCCTTGATGCGAACCTCGTAATCGAGCGCTTCGTACCCGGGGGGTACGTCGTCGCTGAGACCGAGGAAGCCGCGCAGATCGAGCTCGCCGCGAGTGCGAATCTCCAGCGATTCGATCTCGATGCCTCTCACCGAGGCCCCGGCGACGTACCCAACAGTGATGCAGGCGTTGAGCGCTGCCATCAGCAGCTCCTGCGGATTAGGCGCGCTGTCGGTGCCGAGCAGCCCGGTGGGTTCGTCCGCGGAGATGACGTGGCGCCGGGCGATGTGCTCACCGCCGACGGTGACGCCCTGGACGATGGTCTCGCTGCGAGTCTGGCCCGACCAGCGGGTGGTCACGTCGAAGCCGACCTTCGCCTTGCCCGGGTCACTCTCGACCGCTTCGACCACATGACTGAGAGCCACGACGTCGATGCCATTCAAAGGCTTGTTCCTGATAGTATCCAACATGTTTCGTACCCTTATTTCTGTTATGTAACTTGTGCTTAGCCTGCAAATAATAGCGCAGCGATCATGGTGGCTGTTGCAATTCCCGTGACTCCAGCAAAGAAAAGTGATGTAACTCCGCTAGAGCTAAGTTTAGTTTGCATCGAAATTCTCCTAATTGATTAGGGCGCAGACACGCATATTCGGAAGAAATGCTTCACCGAATCTAAAACCAGCGCTTGAAACTTTGTGAGTTAGCTTGTACTCGACAGCGCTCGTTGCCAAAATGACCGCAATACCGGATAATTTGACCGAAACGCCGGGGGGCCGTCCTCGATGGATGTTCTCGACGAAATCCTAAGCTCAGTTCGCCTGACAGGCGGAGTCGTGATCGACGGAGAGTTCAGCGGGGATTTCTGCGTCCTCGCGCAATTCACGCCCAAGCATTTTGCGCCGTTTTTCCCGCAGCCAGAAAGGCTGATCAGCTACCATTATGTGCGCTCGGGATGCCTGATGATCGAGGTCGAAGGCATGGAGCCGCAGGCGATTCGCGCAGGCTCGATCGCCATCTTGCCGAGGAATGACACGCATACGCTATCGAGCCGCGAGGGCCTTCCGCCCGCCGACGTGGGCGACATCGTATGGATCACGAAAGAAGGCGTGCATCGGATCACCAGCGGCACCAACGGCGAGAAGGCGGAGATCTGGTGCGGTTTCCTCGGCACGAGCAGGAGCAACGTGCATCCGCTGCTCGACGCCCTGCCGGCGCTGCTGACGCTGAACGTTGCGAGCAGCGAAGCGCAGTGGCTCGACAGTTCGATGCGGTTCCTCGCGGAGCAGAAGCCGTCCGCGGAGGTCGTTGCCCGGCTGGCCGAGCTGTTCCTCGCGCAGTCGATCCGCGAATATGTCGAGGGCCTGCCGCCGGACGCTTCCGGTTGGCTGAAGGGGCTCGCCGACCCGGCGGTTTCGCGTGCGCTCGCCATCATTCACAAGAGATACGCCGAGGAACTCGAGGTCGAGGAGCTTGCGCGAGAGGCGGGCGTATCGCGCTCGGTTCTCGGCGAGCGCTTCGTCGAGCTGATCGGCGAGCCGCCGATGCGTTACTGCGCGCGGTGGCGGATGCGGCAGGCCGCGAACATGCTGCGCGAGTCCAACGAGAACACGGCGAACGTCGCCTTCGCCGTCGGATTCAGCAGCGAAGCCGCGTTCAATCGTGCCTTCAAGCGCGAGTTCGGTGAGCCGCCGGCCACGTGGCGGCGGCAGTTTGAGCGCGAGGCGGCCTAGGCTTTAGCGAACGCGCGGGCCGCCGAACGGAAGCGGCGGGGGCGGACGGCGGTCGCGGCGCGGGAGCTGCGCCTGGTAGGCGACTCCGCAATGCGCGACGCAGTACGGGAAGCCGGGGTTGGCCGGCGCGCCGCAGAAGTGAAAGTCAGGCTCGCCGGGATGGCCCATCGGCCACTTGCAGATGCGGTCGTTGAGATCGAGCAGGCTGGTCTTGTCGGCAACCTCGGGGCTCGGCTTGGCCGGAACGAGGCGGCGCGGCGGAGCGGGCGGGATCGGCGCCTGCTGGTCGCCCGGCCCCTGACGGACGAAGCCGCCCGGTCCGATCGAGCGATACTGCATCTCAGGCGCCGAACGCTGGGGAGCGGAGGCCTGAGGCGCTGCAGGAGCGGCGGCGGGAGCGGCTGCGGCCTTCGGAGCGTCGGCCTTCGAAGCAGGCTTGGGAGCGGCCGCTGCCGGAGCGGGCGCGGCCTTCTTCACTTCCTTCTCGTCGCCGGGCTTCACGGGAGATGGGCGCTGCTCGAGGCCGAGCCGGTGCGCCTTGCCGATCACGGCGTTGCGGCTGACACCGCCAAGCTCGTCCGCGATCTGGCTCGCAGTGGCGCCATCGTGCCACATCTTCTTCAGGCGCTCGATCCGTTCTTCGGTCCACGACATCTTTAATCTTGCTCCAACTTGCCGGGCTGCTCAGCAGCCGATAGGCGCCTCTCCGGAATGAACGACCAATCGAACGTTTGGGTGCGCCACGCGCCGGCGGAGCCGGTGCTGGTGGGCGTCAATTGGGGAGGCCTCAAGACCCTTTATATCAAGGAGGTTCGCCGGTTCTTCAAGGTCCAGATGCAAACCGTCTGGGCGCCGGCGATCACGACGTTGCTCTATCTCGCGATCTTCACCGTCGCGTTGGGTCGCGCGGGGCGGATGGTGATGGGCGTGCACTTCGCCGACTTCATCGCGCCGGGCCTCATCGTCATGGCGATGATGCAGAACGCGTTCGCCAATGCGAGCTTCTCGCTGCTGGTGGGCAAGATCCAGGGGAATATCGTCGATTATCTCATGCCGCCGCTGTCGACGGGAGAGCTGATCGCCGGCTTGGTGGGAGCCGCCGTCACGCGCGCGTTCCTGGTTGGTTGCGCCGTGTGGCTGGCGATGCTGATCTGGCCCGGAGTGTCCGTCGATATCCGCCATCCGGCGCTGGTGTTCTGGTTCGGGCTGATGGGCGCGCTGCTGCTCTCGTTCCTCGGCCTGCTGACTTCGCTCTGGGCGGAAAAGTTCGACCATGCCGCGGCGGTCACGAACTTCGTCGTCACGCCGCTCTCGCTGTTGAGCGGCACCTTCTACTCGGTGAACCAGCTCGCCCCAGCGTTCCGCAAGGTCAGCCACGCAAACCCGTTCTTCTATGTAATTTCGGGCTTCCGCGCGGGCTTCCTTGGGATCAGCGACTCGCCGCTGTGGATCGGCGCCGTGGGCCTTCTCATCCTCAACGTCGTGCTGTGGGCAATCTGCTACCGCCTCCTGAAGATCGGCTGGAAAATCAAGAACTGAACTGCTGCCGTTTCGCGCCGTTAATGATGTTGAACGCGCGATAACGGCGGCGTTCAGACCTGCATCAAGCGAATCGGCGCACAACTCACGCATCAACTGCTCAACCAAGGAGAGCCGTAATGCGTAAGTTGGTTCTTTCTCTCGCCGCCGCCGGTGCAGCACTCGTCGTCGCGAGCCCCGCTGCCGCGCAATATTATCCCGCGCCGCAGTACAACGGGTACAACGGGTACAACGGGTACAACGGGTATAGCGGCTACGGCTACAATAACTATGGCCAGGTACGCTCGCTCCAGGCGCGGATCGACGCGGTGCAGTACCAAATCCGCCGTCTAGATCGCCGCGACGTGATCCGGGACAATTCGGCCGACCGCCTTCGCGAGGAAGCGAACAATATCGAGCATCGTCTGCACCGTGCCGAGCGTTATGGCCTCAACGGTTACGAGGCGAACGACATCGGCGTGCGGATCGCTCGCCTTGAGCAGCGCGTGAACTATGCCGTCGCCAGCCGTTATGGCCGGTACGGTCGCTACGGGAACGGCTACAACGGCTATTACGGCAACCGCGACGGTGGACACAATGGCGATCACGGTTGGAATCGCGACGACGACTAAGCGAGGGAAGCTATATGCGTAACCTCCTGATGGCGGTGATGGCAGGAGTCGCGGCGCTTGGCGTCGCGGCTCCGGCGGTGGCCCAGCACAAGGCTGCTCCGGCAAGGCCGACCTATCACCGCAGCGCCCTGGAGGCCGCGCTGACCGCGCGTCTCCAGAGCATCCAGACACGGATCGAGCTCCTCCGTGAGGAGGGCCTGATGGGAAGCGAGGAAGCGCGGAGCCTCCAGCAGGAGTCGCGCAGCATCGAGCAGCGGCTCATCGGGCTCAACGCGCGGGACGTCAGCGACGTCGAGCTCGCGCTCGGACGCCTTCGGGACCGGGTGCGATTCGCCGACGAGAACGCGCGTTCTGGGGCGCATGTCTACGACCGGGCCGAGGAGGATCGATACGAGGACCGGCATCCTCTCGCGTTGAGCACCGATCGCTATTTCGACCAGCTCGACCGCCATGTTGCCCCGTCGGTCGACCGCTGGGACGACCCGTTCGACCGCGGGAATGAGTTCTGATTCAAGGAGAGTGAGTATGCGTAAGTTCCTGATTCCGATCGTCGCGGCGGCTTCGGCATTGGCCGTCGCCGCGCCGGCCTCGGCGCAGTGGGCGCCGCCGGTCTATCGCTATGCGCCGTACAATTTTGGCTATGGCTTCAACGGCTTCAACTTCGCGCGGGCGATGGAGACGCGGGTTGCGCACATCCGCGGCGACATCCGAGCGATGGAGGTCCACAGGGTCCTCTCGTGGCGGGAAGCCCGCTCGCTCGACCGGCAGGCGGCGAACCTGCAGGTGCGGATCGCCAGGGCATCGCGCTTCGGCGTCAGCCCCGGCGAGGCTCGCGGCATGGAGAACGGCATCCGCCGGCTCGAGTATCGCGTGTCGCGCGAGGCGAGCGACTGGAACGGCCGCCCGGGCCGCTACGGCCGCTACTAAATCGCACTGAAGTGCGTGAGAGGCGCGCTGGACTTGAGGTCCGGCGCGCCTTTTCATTTGTCGGGCTCAATGGCTATAGCGGCGGAAATTTCCA
>DASUCP010000174.1:0-2591 GCA_036275975.1 Sphingomicrobium sp. | reverse complement strand
CGTCGCTCCGAAGGACGCCATCCGTGTCCGGCAGCCGCGGGGCTCGCAGCTGCGAGGATCGCCAGCGAGGCGAGCACGATGCACTTGCGGTGAACGGCCATGGAGTGAGGCTAACCGTCGAATTTTTGACCTTCAATCGGGACAATCATTGATCGCGGATTCTTCTTCCAAACGAACGATAAGTGTGGCGCAATCGCCACCCTTCGAGCGCTCAATTCACTGACGTTAATTTCCTGTGGATGCCATCCGTCCGAAAAAACCCTGACTTCCTGTGAAGGGGCAGGTTGATTCGTGCACAATCAATCCACAGGCGGCGGCTTTTGTGCTACTTTCGTTCTTCTTGGGTGTGGGGCCGCTACACGCCTAGGAGAAGGTCATGGCCGAAGTCGTCCGCATCGCCGAGTCTGCGTCAGAAACTCCAATCCAAATGTTGCCGCACAACGTCGAAGCGGAGGCGGCGCTCCTTGGGGCGCTGATGATCGACAACCGGTTGGTCGAGGACATCGGCCTCAAGCTCAAGGCCCACCACTTCTTCGAGCCGCTCCACGGGCGGATTTACGAAGCCATCCTTAAGATGACCGATTCCAACCGGGTTGCAAATCCGGTAACTTTGCGTCCACTGTTTGACGGTGACGAAAATATAAAAGAGGTTGGCGGCGCCGCTTATTTGGCGCAATTGACTGGTTCGGGCGCGGCCGTGATCGGGGCACGGGACTTTGCCGGCCAGATCTATGATCTGGCGTTGCTCCGTAGCCTGATTGGCGTAGGCCGTGACCTGGTCGAAGGCGCGCTCGACACGAGTGAGGACGTTGCCCCCCTCGCTCAAATCGAGCGCGCCGAGACCGAGTTGTACAAGGTCGCGGAACAGGGCGGAGCCGAGGGCAGGGCCAAGAGCTTTGGTGAAGCGGCGCTCGATTCGATTCGCAACGCCGAAGCGGCCCTGAACCGCGGCGGCGGTCTCACCGGAATTACCAGCGGGTTCACCGGCCTCAATTCGCGCATCGGCGGCTTGCAGCGCTCCGACCTGATCATCGTCGCGGGCCGCCCCGGCATGGGCAAGACGGCGCTCGCAACGAACATGGCGTTCGCCGCTGCCGAGCGCTTTCTTCAGGACCAGGCCGATGGCATCGAGGCGTCGCGCGCGGCGGGCGCTCCGATCGCGATCTTCAGTCTCGAAATGTCGGCCGAGCAGCTCGTTACCCGCGTGCTATCCGAGCAATCGCAGGTGACCGCCGAGCAAATCCGCACGGGCAATCTCGCGCGGCAGGAATTCGCGAACTTCGCGCGTACCGCCGACCGGCTGCACAGCCTGCCTTTCTACATCGACGATACTCCGGGCCTGACGATCGCCGCGCTGCGTGCGCGGGCCAGGCGACTCAAGCGGCAGAAGGGCATCGGCCTGATCGTCGTCGACTATCTCCAGCTGCTTTCGGGCAGCGGCAAGGGCTCGAGCGCTGACAACCGCGTGCAGGAAATCTCCGAGATCAGCCGCGGCCTGAAGCAGCTCGCGAAGGAGCTCGACCTGCCGGTGATCGGTGTCTCACAGCTCAGCCGTGCGGTTGAGCAACGCGAGGACAAACGCCCGCAGCTCTCCGACCTTCGCGAGTCCGGCTCAATCGAGCAGGACGCCGACATCGTCCTCTTCGTCTATCGCGAGGAATATTATCTGAAGGCGCACGAGCCGAAGCATCCGATCCCGGGCGACCCGGTCGAGGTCTTCTCCGCATTCGAGGAATGGGAATCCAAGCACCGCCAGGTCGCAGGGATGGCGGAGCTGATCGTCGCCAAGAACCGCCACGGCGGCACCGGGAAGGAGCGGCTGCGGTTCGAAGGCCGCTTCACGAAATTCAGCGATCCGGCCGACGAAGACCGGCTGCCCGAAGAACGAGGTTAGGGGAACAAGCCAAGGGGTGGGGGATGAGGGCGCCGGCATGGTCCGGCGCCCTCAGTCGTTCTACGGACCGACGTCGCCGCTCTGCTGGACCGGCATCCAGGTCACTCCCTTCACCAGGCCGAGCGACGCCGCGACATTGTCATCCCAGCCGTAAACATCGGGGCGGAACTGGATGCGCGACCCGTCCCAGAATGCGGTCTGGTACATGATGCGCACCGGAATCGGCTTCGGGAGCTTGACCCATTTCTCTTGCTGGCTCGCCATCGCCTGCTGGAACTGGTCGCCGACTCCTTCCTCGGTGGCGATGGCATTCGCGAAGGCCACCGCGTCCTGGACGCGGACGCAGCCGTGGCTGCGGTGCCGATCCGGAAGACCGAACAGCGCCTTGGCGGGCGTATCGTGCAGGTAGATCGCCTGCTTGTCGTCCATGTCCAACTTGACGATTCCGAGCGAATTCTTTGGACCGGAATCCTGAACGTACTTGCCGTTCTCCATCGTGAAATTGTTCTGGGCGAGCCAGGCCGAACCCTTCTTCGACAGCTCGTCGGTCGCGATCGAGTCGGGAACACGCCACTTGGGATAGGCGACGAGGTTCACGATTGGGGCCTGGATTTGCGGTGTAGGCTTGTCGGGCTCGCCCGCGACCACCTCGCGGCGGTCGACGTGCTGTCCGTCGCGCCAATAATCGAGGAACGTG
>DASUCP010000173.1:0-9325 GCA_036275975.1 Sphingomicrobium sp. | reverse complement strand
CCGCGGCGGTGTGTGGGAAATCGGACAGGTTCGCGGCGCCGCGTTGGTCATCGCCGACGAGCAGGTCGTCGGCAGTCGCGCTGCCGCGATCGCTTCGCCGGCTGGAGGAGCGACGATCGACACTGAAGCGCGAGTTGCAATCGACGCGATTCTTGGCGCGCTGCGAGGGCACGGACTTATCGAAATCTAAAAAATCCAGCCGCGTCAAAAACTTCGCCGAATGTATGCTGCCCGACTGATGCTTTTCGGCAACAGAGAGCGGCAATGACTAGCTTGCGCGGCAACTTGCGCTCTCATAATGTGTTCCGGCGGTTCAATATCAGAACGCATTTGAAAGGGGACAAATATGCGCAAGCTGGCCATTGCGGTGGCGCTCGCATCGACGGCCATGGCGACCCCGGCTGTCGCTCGGGACCATTCGTTCTACGCAGGCCTCGAAGGCGGTGGGATGATCGTTGAGGACATGCACCTCAGCTACACCGACGACACCGGCCTCAACATCGACGATGCCAACCGAACCAATTTCGGAATTGGGTACGACATCGATGCGATTGCCGGTTACGATTTCGGCTTCGTACGTCTCGAGGGCGAAGTCGGGTACAAGCACGCGAGCGTCGACAGCGTGAACCTCATGGACACGCGCATTGGTCCGGTCAGCGGAATGGCCGATGGCGGATCAAGCCACGTCTTGTCGTTCATGGTCAACGCGTTGCTGGACCTCGGCCCTGACGATGGCCTGCAAGGCTACATCGGCGGCGGCGCCGGCATCGCCAGTCTGAAGCTTTCCGATGCGACGGAGACGCCGGGCGCGCGTTCGTTCAGCGATACGGATTCTCGCTTTGCACTGCAGGCGATCGCAGGCGTACGCTATCCGGTCAGCCAGAACATCGACGTTGGCCTGAAGTATCGCTTCTTCAACATGCAGCATGCGAAGTTCAACGGCACGTTCGATGGCACGCCCTTCACGTTCAAGGGCAATTATCGTTCGAACAGCCTGCTCTTGAGCCTCATCTACAACTTCTACTCGCCGCCTCCGCCGCCGCCTCCGCCGCCGCCGCCTCCGCCGCCTCCGCCGCCGCCTCCGGCGACGCAGACCTGCCCGGATGGCTCGGTGATCCTGGCGACCGACACCTGCCCGGCGCCGCCTCCGCCGCCGCCTCCGCCGCCTCCGGCGCCGGAACGCGGCCTCTAAGAAGGCAGCACGGCAAAGAAATACCGGTCCGGGTCAATCCCCGGGCCGGTTTTCTTTTGTGCGTGAGGCGCGCAGCAAGACGCGGCGACCCTAGGCCAGCCGGCAAATTGGGTGCGGGCTGAGTCCGACTTTAGTTGCTGGCGAATTGCGGCGGCGAACGATCCCAGCCGTAGATATCCGGCAGGTAGGTCAGCTTGCCGTCGTTCACCTGCGCCGTGATGTAGGTCAGGTAAATCGGAATCGATTGCGGCAACTGCTCGCGCAACTCTGGCGTGCTTCCCGGCGACACCGGCTCATGGCCCAGAAGCCAAGTGCCGAGCCGCTTCGCATCCTCGACGCGCACGCACCCGTTGCTGAGATTGCGGTTGGCGAGTTTGAACTTCGCGTGGTCGGGCGTGTCGTGGAGGTAGATATACTCCGGATTAGGGAACGGGAATTTGAGAATCCCCATCGAATTGAGGGGTCCCGGATCCTGCTGGATCTTGAGATGGACCGTGCCGGCTGCTGCCCCCTTCCAGTCAACGGTCGTCGGATCGATGACCGTCGGGTGTTCGCTCCAGTCCTCGATGACATGGTAGCCGTGCGATTTGAGATAGGTCATGCCGCCATGGAGGAAGTTCGGCGCGATCGTCTTGCGGACGAGATGGTCGGGCGCATGCCAGTACGGGTTGTAGGTGATGTAATACATGATGCTGGCGATCAGCGGCGTCGGTAGCTCGCTGGTGCCGGTAATCACCTTCATGGAATCGACCGGCTGCCCGTCCTGGTAGAGCGTTAGCCTCGAAGCTCCGGAATCCACCAACAGGAAACGACCCTTGCCCGGAAGCGAGCGCACGCGGTCGAGATTCGCAAGCAACCGCGGGTCCGGCGTCATATTGCCGGTCGCCTGCGCCTGCGCCCAGGCGATGTCGCGCAGCTGAGTGTAGATCGGGTTCGGGTTGGATATGCTGGTCAGGTAGGCCTGGAGCGAAGGCGCCGCCGCGGTGGTCAGCAGGATCTGGTCAGCGCGGGTGCCCTGAGGCTCGAGGACCGGGAAAACATAGATCATTCCCTGGGTCCGGCGTTTCATCGCCTGCACATATTGGACCCATGCCGTCGAAAGGGTCTGATCTGCGGTCGCAATGTCGTTAGGATTGCCGCTGCGGGCTTGCGCAACTGCGGCCTGGACCTGGCTGGCGAACTGCGGGCCCGCTGCAAAGCCGTCGAATGGAGCCCGCTGCAAGATCGAGACGAGCTGCGAAATGGCGGCTTCGTTCACTCCGTCGCGGAACCATATCGGCTGTGTGTGCCACGTGTCGTAATAAGATGCGACCGCAGCCGCCGCGGACATTTCGGAAGCCTGGCCGGACGTTCCCGATGTTGCAGCGCCAAGTGCAGGCGCGGTCCCCGCCAGCGCCAGCATCGAGACGGTCACCGCAACCAGCTCCAGCTTTTTCACCGCTTCACCCCCACCAAGAAAGACAGTCGATTCTAGCGCGTTATACTGGCCAGCCCAACCTGCATTCGCGATGAACCGGCTGAGTGGCCGGGTGAAACGCTGGCGGTCAGCCCGTCAGACGGCGGCGGCCCGTTCGCCGCGCGAAAAGGTTCGGCCGGTTTCGTGATCGAGGCCCCGCGCAGCCAGAACGTCCGGAACCCGGTCTTGTCTATGGCAGCGTTCAGCGCCTAGGCGGGCGTGCGAACCAAATTTAGAGGACTGACATGGACATCAATGAAGCGGCCGCGGTGGTGACCGGGGCGGCATCGGGTCTCGGTGAGGCCACGGCGCGGGAGCTCGCTCGGCGCGGGGCTAAGGTGGCGGTGCTCGACCGCGATGCGGCGCGCGGCGAAAAGGTCGCGAGCGAGGTCGGAGGGGTCTTCTGCGAGGTCGATGTGACTTCGAACGAGAAAGTTGCCGCGGCCTTCGAGAAGGCGCGTTCGAAGCACGGCCAGGAGCGGATCCTGGTCAATTGTGCCGGCGTCGCCACCGCGGCGAAGACCGTGGGTCGCGACAAAGAGACCCAGGCGGCCAAACTCTATCCGATGCAGCAGTTTGAGCTGACGCTTCAGATCAACCTCATCGGCACGTTTCGCTGCATCGCCAATTCGGCGTTCGGGATGGTCGATCTCGAGCCGCTGACGGATGGCGAGAAGGGCGTAATCATCAACACCGCCTCGGTCGCTGCCGAAGACGGGCAGATCGGCCAGGCGGCATATTCAGCGTCGAAGGGCGGCGTGCTCGCGATGACCTTGCCGATCGCGCGCGACCTGATGGGCGAAGGCGTGCGTGTGAACACGATCCTTCCAGGCGTGTTCAAGACTCCGATGGTCGGGATGATGCCGCAGAATGTCCAGGACGCGCTGGGCGCGCAGGTGCCGTTTCCCAAGCGGCTCGGACAACCGGAAGAATATGCGCGGCTCGCCTGCTTCCTGATCGAGAACCCCTACATGAACGCCGCGGCGGTCCGGCTCGACGGCGGAATCCGCATGGCCCCGCGCTGAATTGGATTACGGCAAGCTTCTCGATGAGCTCGCGGATGCCGCGCGAGAGGCCGGCGATGAGATTTTGGAGATCGTGCGGCGCGGCTTTGAGGTCGAAGCCAAGCACGATAGTTCGCCGGTCACCGAGGCGGACCGTGCCGCAGAGCTGATCATCCTCGCGGCGCTTGCGCGGGCCGCGCCGGGTGTGCCGGTGGTTGCCGAAGAGGAAGTCGCCGCGGGAAGAATCCCGGCGCACGACGACACCTACTTCCTCGTCGACCCGCTCGACGGCACGAAGGAGTTCGTGCGCGGGGGTGACGATTACACCGTCAACATTGGGCTGATCGACCGCGGGACGCCCAAGCTCGGCGCGGTCTTCGCGCCGGCTACCGGGAGGTTGCATGGCGGACTGGTTGGCGTGGGGGCCTGGGTCGATGCTGGCGAGGGCAGAGTGCCAATCAGCACGCGTGCTCGAGGCGAGCAGACGACCGCCGTCGCCTCCAAGTCGCACCTCAACCAGGCGACGATCGACTATCTTGAGGCGGCGGTCGGCACGTGCGGCTATCTATCGATCGGGTCGTCGCTCAAATTCTGCATGGTGGCCGAGGGCAAGGCGGACATCTATCCACGCGCGTCCCCCACGAGCGAATGGGATACGGCGGCGGGCCACGCTGTGCTGCTCGCCGCCGGGGGACTTGTGGATGGCCCGGATGGCGAGCCGCTGCGCTACGGCAAGCGCGCATTCCTTAATCGCGCGTTCGTTGCCACATCCGGTTGGAAGCCACCGCGTCTCGAGCCGTTTCTGGAGCCGTTTTCAGGCGGCGGAGAATTGCCGGAGGGACTTTAGGCGCTCTGCTGCCAAGGCAGATCGGTCCATTCCGGATCGAATTTCAGGTGTTGAGCCGTTCTCCTGAGGCGCATTGCCTGCACCTCGAACCTCACCGCTTCAATTCGAGCGTAAAGCTCGATCGCTTCGATGCGCCCTTCGGCGGCTCCTAACTTCTTCGTCAGCCGACGCGCTTCATCCAGAGCATCGCCGAGTTCGGCAAGCCAACGTGCGCGCCTCGCCGCGACATCCGCATTCGTTACTCGATCCACTCAAACCCCCGCGCCGTGATGAGGTGCAGTTTACTCCACGTCGTTAGCTTTGCGTTATTCTCCGTCCGTCTCGGAGCCGAATTTGCCTGACTTTTGTCCACAATGCGGGTTATCAAGTGCGTGCTCGGTCCTGTTCACCTCTAGCGGACAAGTCATGACCTCGAGCCATACCGACCCGATCGGCCTCACTTATTCGGACAGCGCTCCTATCCTGATCGCGGCGACCAGCGACGTCAGTTTGGCGCGCGCCGTCCGCGCCGCCGACGCAAGCGGCTGCCGCGTCGGCGCGGCCATGGAGTGGGAACGCGCACGGGAGCGGATCGAGCGGCAGATCAAAGCAAGCATTATCTGGCTTGAGATCGATCGCGACCGCGGTGAGGAAATGGACGACCTGCTGAGCTGTGTCGCCCGGAATGCCTCCGCCGGGCGGTACGCGGCTGTCGTGTCGACCACTGGCGACCTGCTGGACCCTGTCGCGGCGAGCCTGGACGAAGCACCTCTCGAACTGATCGTAGACGCCGATGAATCCGAACGCGTGGCCGCGTTTGCGATCGCGAGCGCTCGTGCCGGTCTGCCGTATGGCGTGTTGGATATTGCCTCGGACCAGAGCGCGGCGCGGCTTCGCCAACTGAGCGACGAGGTCAGCCGAATTGCCGCCATCCTCGCCCGGCTTTCGGCCGAACCGATTGTGCAGGCGCGGCCGATCGAGCCGGTTCGCAGCACGGAACTGCCCGATGTTTCGGCGGAGGCGGTGCGAACGATCATCCGCGCGCGGCGGTTGCGCGGGCGCTATTTCTCCCAAGAGATTTTTGCCGATCCCGCATGGGACATGCTGCTCGATCTGCTGCAAGCGGAGATTTCGCAATTGCGGGTGCCGGTCTCGAGCCTGTGCATCGCGGCGGCGGTGCCTGCGACGACGGCGCTGCGCTGGCTGAAAACCATGGTAAGCCAGGGACTTTTTCTCCGTCGTGCAGATCCGCATGATGGCCGCCGCGTTTTCGTCGAGCTTGCCCCGGAAACAAGCCGTGCGCTGCGCCGCTACTTCGCAGAAGTCGGCAAGCCCGCGGTGATCTGATCTTCGCGAAGAGGTTTTAGAGCACATAAGTCGTTAGTCAGAAAAATCTGACATCGTGTCAAGATCGTAACGTTCGACAACTCTGACATTGCCGCATCGTGGCGCGGCTCAGATAGTCCGGCGCATGCCGGACGGGGACACGCCGCAAATCTATCGGGACCTCATGCGTTTCAAGCCCGCCGGTTTGACGCCGAACGCGTGGGCCATGAAGGCGGGAGTGAGCCGCACCGTCTGGTCCGACATGCGCCGTCACGGCAATCCTTCGCGCCGGACTTTGGACAAGCTCCTCACTGTCGCGGGATCGTCGCTTGCCGAGTTCGAAGCGCTCCGCGTGGGCGAGCGGCCCCAGCCGGGCTCGGGGCGAGTTGGCCTCGCAGATCGCGGCGGCTCGTCGTGGGGCGTAGCACAGATTCCGCCGCTGCCGCTCCTGGCGAGCGCGATCGCCGGCGAATGGGGCGACGCCGCGGCGCACATCGAACTGACCGAGCTACGCCCGGGCGAGGTCATCGAACGGGTTTCCCGCCCGGTCAGCCTCGCACAGGATTCCTCCGCCTTTGCATTCACCATCGTCGGGAATTCGATGTGGCCGCGCTTTCGCCCCGGACGCCGTGTCGCCGTATCGCCAAAAAGCGCGGCCGCAATCGGCGATGATGTGATCGTCAAGCTGAGGAGCGTTCAAGCTGACGGATCGTTGATTGCCGTGCTGGTCGGCGAACTCGTGCGCAAGACGACCGAGGGCGTGGAGCTCAGGCAGTTCAATCCCGACGCAGTGTTTCGTGTCGACGCCTCGAGCGTTGCCGCCGTCGAGAAGGTCCTGGGCGAGCTGATATAAAGCATCCGCCTTGCCCCGGCCTGTAGCGCGTGGCACGGGATTTCCTCGGGCGGTTAGCTCAATTGGTAGAGCATCTCGTTTACACCGAGAGGGTCGGCGGTTCGAGCCCGTCACCGCCCACCACTGATCGTTTGTGACCTGAGCCGGAAGAGCGTAAATCCTGCGCGAGCTAGATGATCGTGCGATGCCGGTCATCAGCGCATGGAGGCGCGAATGATCCGCCACACAACCATCGCCGCCCTGTTGATGGTCGCTCCGTTCTCACTTGGGGGCGCTGTTCATGGTCAACAGCTGGCTACGACGGCAGAGCCATCGAAGAAGCCAATGGCCGATCCGAACGAACGGGTTTGCAAGGACATTGCCACGAGTAGCCGGTTGGCGACGCGACGCTATTGCGCGACGCGAGCCGAATGGCTGGCATTCGAGCAACGCGAGCAGCAGGAAGTCGACCTCATGCAGCGCCCGATGCAGGGCTGCACCACGATGGGCGGCAGGAAGTGCTGAAAGGCGGTTAGCAGGTGTCCTTGCAGGCTCGTTGGATCTGCACCTGATCGATCGTCTGGCGGGTCAGGCGCTTCTGCTCCGCCCATTGCGCGCGGCTCATGCAGATACGGTCCATGACCAGTCGGCTGCCCAGCCTTTCCTCCTTCTGGCAGACGATCTGGTTGGGATCGTTCGCGTTTTGAATCGGGTGATCCTGGCTGGCCTGAACAACTCCGGGCTCGCGCGCTTCTTTCCCGGCGAATGAAAACATAAATCCGCCCTGATACCAGCCGTTGCGGCTCTTTCCGGTTGGCGCGTAGTCGCCAGACTGCAGCATCTCCAGCACCGCTCCGCCGGCGACGCTCTCGGCTTCCGCGCAGTCAAGCTTTGGAAGGACGAGCTTTTCGAGAGTGCCGTCAGGCAAATATTGCGCGGCGAAGCTCATTTTGAAGTCCAGCCGGCCTTGGTTGAGGACGAACGCAGGACATTGGTGCGATTCCGCGATCTCGAACAGCTTGGCCTGCATTTTCTCGTTGAGATGGTCGTAGCCGCGCTGACTGAGCTGCGGCAGCTTGCTCCAGTCGCCGTTGGCGGATTCGACGGTCACAGCTCCCGCCGGGAAAGATATGGCGGCGAAAAGCAGCGAAAGAGTGCAAAGACGATTCATGCGCCCCTCCTGACTCGGCTGACAAACTTTATCACAGAGCATAGACGCGGGTCAACTCATGGATGCGCGTTAGAGACGAATCTAACCAGCCAGAATCAGCGGCAGTGATGTTCCCGCGGCGCTAATCAGCAGCGAGAGAACGCAGCCGCTTCGGTGCGAAAAGAATAGGAACATTTAGAGCCGGAACGGGCGTCGGGCTTAGAGGCTCCTCACCAGCTTGACCGCCACCCCGAGCCACGGTGGGTTGGCGACGACCTGCTGCCTACCCCCGGCTTCCAGCGGGAGGATCTGCAGCTTTTCGTCGTCGCGGTTGATCAGCCTGCCGAAGAGGAAGCGGCCTGCCGGGCGCGGCACGAGCACGTCGCGGTTGAGAGCGCGGGCATATTCATCAGGCGGCAGCGTGTCACACCAAAGTTCGTCGCCCGATCGATAATCGCCGACACTGCCGGCAACCAAAACGGCTATCTGCCCGTCTTCGACGCGGGGAGGGACGACAATCGCCGCCTTTCTGGGCGCCATTGCTCCGCCGCCACCCAAGATCGCCGCGACTTTGAGCTCGGAAGTGTCGCCGCCTTCGACGAGATCCTGCGCTTCGACGCCGAGCGCCTTGGCAATGCGGTTGAGCCATCCGACCGATACGGTGCGGGTGCCGGTCTCCAGCCGCCCGATCGTCTGGGGCGTTGTCGGCGGCTCACAGCCACGAGCGACGTCTTCCAGAGTCATCCCACGAGCCCTGCGGACCTCACGAATGCGGGTAATCATCGGCGCCCCCAGCGAACCAGATCGGTTTTCTTCTGTCCTACAGATTTCCCTCTGTGGCAAGCCGTACCGAATCGAACGTGCGGGAGAAACTATGAAGAGAGAATGCGGGCGCTTGCTTCGGGAAAGGCCGCTCGATGCCAATTACGGCGGGCGGCAACCCAGACGATCAGTAACGATCAATGCTGCGGAATCGCCCCTGGGATGGCTGCTCGCCCATGGCCATGTGAGCCAGCGGCAATATGATGCCGGCGAGCGCCTAAGGAATGACTGGGAGCGCGCGCAGCTTGCGCCGCGAGTGACGATGGCTTGGGATTCCGCGCCGGTCGCGCGGGGCCGTGGAGGATCGACGGTGGGCCCGGACCTGACAGGGACGCAAATCGATGCGAAGCGACGGTTCGAGGAGGCGGTGGCGAGCGCCGGCCCTGGTCTCGCGGATATCCTGTGGCGCGTGGTCTGCGCGGGCGAGGGGATGCGCCACGCGGAAAGCGCGCTCGGCTGGCCCGCTCGCGCCGGCAAGCTGGTGCTGACCTTCGCTCTGGATCGCGTCGCAGCTTATTACCGGATTCGTTAGTACTTGCGGCCGCCGCGGTGATCGGCGGGCGCCTTGGGCTTTCGCACTCGACCTCCGGCTCCGGCGCGCCCCCTGCTGCGATCGCGCATCGTGGGGTCCCGCATGTTGTTCCGGGATTCGTCCTTACCGCTGTTGCTGCGCATGATGTCCTCTCCTAGTGGTTTGGCGGTTCAACGGGCGAGCAC
>DASUCP010000172.1:0-13952 GCA_036275975.1 Sphingomicrobium sp. | reverse complement strand
GTCGGAAAGCGCGATCGGATTGCCGTCTATGGCACGGACTATCCGACCCCAGATGGCACGTGCATCCGCGACTATATCCATGTTAGTGACCTTGCCGCGGCCCACGTCGCTGCATTGGAGTGGTTGATCGAGCATCCCCGGGACAACTTGGTGATGAACTGCGGCTACGGTCGTGGCCTGTCGGTTCTCGAGGTTCTCGATGCGGTCGACCGCGCCAGCGGCGCTCCAGTGCGCCGGGTCACCGAAGGCCGTCGCGCGGGCGATCCGCCGGAGCTGGTCGCCGGGAATTCGCGGCTGTTGAAAATGCTCGACTGGCGGCCGTCCTATGCCGACATCGACATCATCGTGGGCGACGCGCTGAATTGGGAACGCAAGCTGCTCGAAACCGCCTAGATTTGGCGCACCAGCATTGTTGTCGGCTTGCCGAGATGCCTGGCGAGAGCGTCAACGCAACTCTGATAATTCGCGCGGGTGTTCGCCATTGCCGCGAAATCGACCGAGTCCTTCAACCTGTAGCCGGAGCTCTCGAGACGCGCCACCGCCTGGCGCAGCTTAGGCTCATCGGCCCGGACATCGACGGGACGGAGCGAAATCGCGCCCGCAAGCTCGCGAGCCATTCGAGTGCCCTCTTCGCGAAGGAGCACCGCCGGCCCTGCTAGTTGCTCATCGTCGAAGCAGTGTTCGATCAAAAGAGCGACGTCGAGTGTCGCACCCAGCGCTGCGGGCCATCCGGCACCGGTACCGACCGACTGGAAGTAGATCAGCGAGGGATGGTTGGAATGGCTCTGCCGAACGATTGCGCACCAGTCGCGGGCCTCTCGCAGCAGTGCTGGCAGCTCGGCACGGTTGCTAATCGCGGCGAAGCGTTCGAGCAGGGTCACCGCCGAAGGTGGATCCCCGGCGGAAGTGTTGAGCTTGATGATTCCCGTGTCGCGCCGTCCGACGCTGCCCTGGACCTCGAGCAAATAGGTGACAGCCATGGTCATCACCGCGAGGCCGCAAAAGCCTGCCCCGAGAACCACCCAGCGGGCTGCGCCCGCCGGATTGCTTTGGGAGAGTCCGACCGTCACTAGCGAGCTGCCGACAATGTAGATCGCGTCGAAGACGCTGCTTATGGGCGGCTCAAAATCTGCACGGGCCGCATAGGCCATCAGCCCGAAGCCGATGGCGAGCAGAGCCATCCAGACGACGAAACAGAGGACGAGGATCAGCGGTCCGAAGGTCCCGGAAAGTCCGTGGCGCTTGCCGCGGATCGTCTTCCACACCGGCAGGAGGAGTTGGGCAAGCCGCTTGGCGACGCGAAGAGAAGCGCGGCTACCGCCCGGGACGACGACGGTGTCAAACACGTCGAGAAGCGTCATCCCGGCAAGGACGAGACCAACCAGAAAAAGGATGACATCGATTGCCACCGATGCAGAATGATCCAAACCTTGCACAAGTGCCACTTACGGCGGTACGCCTTGACTTCCTAAGGGCCTCTCTCTAGGTGAGCCGCCGGTCCGACGGACCTATTCCGACAACCTAAAGCAAGAGATCACGAGCAGGCGCCCGGCAATGAAGATTCGCAATTCGCTAAAGTCGCTGAAGTCGCGCCACCGGGACTGCCGAGTGATCCGCCGTCGCGGGCGGACCTACGTCATCAACAAGACGAACCGGCGCTTCAAAGCTCGGCAGGGCTAATGCTATTCGCCCGGTCATGAACCGGGCAGAAGGCAGCGACTTCAGGGCGCTCCTCACCGATTATCGACATTATGCCGGCGCGAGGCTGTGGCTCGCGCTTGGCACGATGTTGCTCGCCGCGCTCGCCGAAGGCTTCGGGCTGCTGATGATCGTACCACTCGCGTCGGCGGCCATTGGAACCGCAGCGTCCCCAGCGGTCCGCTGGGTGCCTTTCACCGGGCAATTGTCGGCCGATCAAAGGTTCGTGGGCGCACTGGCGTTCTTTATCGCCGCCATGGCCGCGCGTTCTCTCCTGCTGTTCGTGCGCGACGTCCAGATCGCACGGCTTGAGAACGGCTATGAGGCATCGCTTCGGCTCCGCTCGGCATCCACCCTCGCTAAGCGCGGCTGGCCGTTCGCATCGCGCGTCGGCCAGGCCGGCATGCAGTCGCTGCTCCTGAACGACGTGCCGCGCGCGAGCCTCGCGGTCGGTCAGATGCAGCAGTTCGCCGTGTCTGCCGCGATGTTGCTCGTGCAGCTGATCCTGACGGCGCTCCTCGCGCCTGCGCTCACGCTAGTGGCCGTCGTCATTCTGGTCATTGGCGGCCTCGCCTCGACTCGCTGGACAAGGCGCGGAGTTCAGAGCGGCATGGCGATAGTCGGCGCGATGGAAGAGAGTGCAAGCTCGGGCTTTCGTCTCCACGCCGGGCTGAAGGCGGCACTCGCGCAGGGCACGGTTCCGTCGTTTCTCGCCGAATATGCGGCGAGCCTCCATCAGACGGCCGGGCAGTTCGTGCGCTACGCACGCGATTACACGGCCGCACGGCAGCTCGGCATGTTTGGAGCCGCCGTCGCCGCAGCAGTCCTTCTGTTGGTCGGGGTGCGGGTGCTGGCGATGCCCTTTGCGGTCCTCGTTACCAGCCTGATCATCTTCGCACGGATGGCCGGTCCATCGATCAATCTCCAGCAATCGGCCCAGCAAGTCGCCGCACTCGCGCCCGCGTTCGCGGCGGTCCACGGACGGCTTGGCGAACTGGAGCAGCCGCCGATGTCGCATCCGGCTGCCGAGGCGCTGCACTGGTCCGAGCTTCGCCTGGACGGCGTCGCGTTCGAGCATCAGATGGGTCTTGGCGTCAAATCGGCATCGTTCACGATCAAGGCGGGCGAATGGCTCGGGGTCACGGGGGCGTCCGGCGCCGGCAAGACGACGCTGGTCGACTTGGCCGCTGGGCTGCTCGTGCCGACGGCTGGAAGAATTACCGTCGATGGTGAGCCGCTCGGGGGCCTGTTGCTCGAGCATTGGCGCCGGGGTCTTGCCTACGTCGGGCAGGAAGGAGCGGTGTTCAACGACACGGTTCGGGCCAACCTTCTCGCGGAGGGCGCCTCAGCCGACGACGCGGAACTGTGGGTTGTGCTGGACCAGGTCGGCCTCGCCGATCGCGTCCGCGCTTTCGGCGAGGAACTGGACGAGACCGTCGGAGATCGGGGAAGCCAGCTCTCTGGTGGAGAGCGGCAGCGCCTGGTGCTCGCTCGCGCGCTGCTCCGGCGACCGAGCTTCCTCCTCCTCGACGAGGCAACGGCGGCGCTGGATGCCGAGGGTGAGGCCGCTGTTCTGCAGCGCCTGCGATCGCTCGAGGCCCATCCGGCGGCGCTTGTCGTAGCGCATCGTGAATCGAGCCTCGCCCATTGCGATTCCGTTGTCGCGATCCAACATAGGATTGTTGAAAAGTCCCACGATTAGAGGGAGTTGGCGCGACGAAGCGTTGTCAGCGCCGGTTCAGTCGAGTTGTGCTAGGCGGGCAGGATGAGGAGTCGTGTAATGAACAGAACCGCCAACAGAGCGCTGCTGATCGGCGCCATCTCGCTTGCCGCGACGGCGGGCTGTGCGACTGCCGCGGCCGCCCAGAACCAGCAAACGCCGAAGGGCTGGAGCTACGAAATCAAGAACGGGCAGCGCGTCCCGAAGGGCAACCGCGTGACCAATGCCGACGGCAGCTGGCGCGAAACGGTTCGTCAGGGCAATTGCGTGACCATCAAGGAGCGCTCGGCGAACGGCGAGTATAAGGAAACTCGTCAGTGCGACCCGGGCAACAGCCCGCACTAACCCTTCGACGATTTAACCGGATTGAAGCTGCCCTTGGGCCGCTGCTTGATGACGCAGGCCGGAAGGCCGGTCGCGGCAACGTCCTTGCAATCGCGCACCTGCGCGCTTCCATCGGGTCCAGCAAACACCGCCCAGTCACGCGACGAGCCGTTGTCGTACACGCAATGCGCCGTCCACATGTCGAGATTCTTGTACTCGCCCACAAAACCGGCGTCGGTAACCCGCTTGCAGGTATAACCGGCGTCGTAGATCGCGCGCTTGAGTCCGATCGCGAGATTATAGGCGTCGAGCTGATGAAGCTGTTCCTGCTCGCTGCTGCGCACCTTGATGTGAGTCGTGTTGCCCTGCGGCTGCGAGTTGCAGGCGGCGAGCGCGAGGCTGCCGACGAATAGAATGGCTGATCCTCTCGGCATTCTTGCTCCTTCACTCGCCATAATGAATCTTGACGCGCGAAGCTGCGGCCTTGGCGCGGTCGACCGCTTCCTCGGCGGATTCGGCGCGCGCCAACGCAATGCCCATGCGCCGGTTCTTCAACGTCTTGGGCTTGGCGAAGATGCGAAGGTCGACGGGCCTCTTGGGCGCACCGGTCGCGAGCGCGTCCTCGATGCCCGAATAAGACACCGTGTCGCTCTCCTCGCGGGCAAGGATGACCGCCGAAGCGGAAGGTCCGATCAGTTCGATCGACGGGATCGGCAGGCCGAGGACCGCGCGCAGGTGGAGCTCGAACTGGTTCGGGAATTGGGAGATGAGCGTGACCATGCCCGTGTCGTGCGGACGGGGTGACAGCTCCGAGAAGATCGCCTGTTCGCCGCGGATGAAGAATTCCACACCGAAGATGCCGTGGCCGCCAAGTGCGGTGACCACCTTGCGGGCCTGGTTTCGCGCGGAGAAGAGCGCGCCTTCGTACAGAGCCGCCGGCTGCCAGCTTTCGCGATAGTCGCCGAGCTCCTGGCGATGACCGACGGGCGGACAGAAGATGACCCCGTCCTTGGTCGCGACGGTCAGCATCGTGATCTCGCTGTCGAACTCTATGAATTCCTCGACGACGATGCGAGGGCGGTCGCCCCGCATCTTCTCGACGGCGTAATCCCATGCCGCTCCGACCTCGTCCGCATTCCTGGCCGTGCTCTGGCCCTTGCCGGAACTCGACATCACCGGCTTGATCACGCACGGCAATCCGACTTCCGCTGCGGCGACAATCGCTTCGTCGCGACTTTCGGCGAAGCGGTATTTCGAGGTGACGAGGCCAAGCTCGCGCGCGGCAAATTCGCGGATCCCGTCGCGGTTCATGGTCAGCTGCACCGCCTTAGCCGACGGAGCGACGCGCCAGCCTTCCTTCTCGAGCTCCGCCAATGTCCCCGTATCGATTGCCTCGATCTCGGGGATGATCACGTCCGGCTTGTGCTTCTCCACCGCCGCGCGAAGCTTCGCACCGTCCAACATCGGAAACACTTCGAACGCGTCGGCGACCTGCATCCCCGGGGCATTGGCGTAGCGGTCGCAGGCAATGATCCGGCAGCCGAGGCGCTTGGCGGCGATGGCGAATTCGCGCCCGAGCTCGCCGGCCCCGAGCAACATCAGCGTCGCGGTGTACATGCGCCGGCGATAGCGGTGCGCTCAATGCTTCGCTAGACCGGCGGCAAAGGGGAGGGTCTCATGCGTTCATGGATGCTCATCGCTGCCGCTGCGCTGCTCGTCGGAGCCGCGTCGAAGCCGAAGCTGCTCACTCCAAACGACATCGTCGCACAAGCGCCGGCCAGCGCATGGAAGACGATCCCCCCGGACGACCTACTGGTCATGGACCTGGCGAACGGCGGTCGCATCGTCATCCAGCTCGCGCCGAGCTTCGCGCCGGTCCACGTCGCCAATATGATGGCGCTTGCTCGAGGCGGTTATTGGGACGGCGCGACGGTCTATCGCGTGCAGGACAATTACGTCGCGCAATGGGGCCTCAACGAAAGCGATAAACCGTGGCCTAAGGGCGTCACGGCCAAGCCGCCGGCGGAATATACGCGCGCTCTTAAGGGACTAGCCATCACTTCGCTCGGCTCACCCGATCCTTACGCGCCCAATGCCGGCTTCGCAGACGGATGGCCGGTCGCGTACAGCGCGAAGGCAGGCTGGGCCGATCTCGTGCACTGTTACGCGACGGTGGGTGTCGGCCGTGACCTTTCGCCCGACACCGGCACCGGCGGCGAGCTCTATGCCGTCATCGGCCATGCTCCACGCCAGCTCGACCGCAACATCGCCCTGGTCGGCCGAGTGATCGACGGGGTCGACCGCCTGAGTTCGCTTCCGCGCGGCACCGAGGCGCTCGGCTTCTACAAGGACAAGGCGCAATATGTGCCGATCGCGAGCATCCGCCTGGCCAGCGACATGCCGGCGAGCGAACGCCCCTCATACGAATATATGGACACGCGGAGCGCGACCTTTGCGCGCTACCTCAAGGTGCGCGCGAACCGGCATGACGATTTCTACATTCGTCCGGCAGGCGGGGTGGACCTGTGCAACGTCCAAGTCCCGGTGCGGAAGAAGGCTTAGGCTAAGCCGCCCAGTCGTGAAGGTTGCGGTTCTTGTGCTGGATCACGACCGGGCCGTTGTGCGAGCGCATGCTCGCTTCGGCAAGGGGTAGGGCAGTCGCGCAAAAGGCGCATTCGGCCGAGACGCGTCCGATCAACCAATGCGTGCGGCCGCAGCCGGGGCAATGGTTGACTTCGTGCTCGCGGTAGACGGCGTGATAGCCCCGCTCGTAAGGCTTCCAGGAGTCGCCGGTAATCGGCATGACAAACCTTCCTTTCGCCGCCGCCAACGAGCGAAGGGTCCGCCGGTTGCAAGCGGCGGGGATGTGTATCAGGGCCGAGTAGCGGCGAAAGCGACGAGTGGAGGCGGGCCGCCGACCAGCGCCGTGGAGATCAGGACTTCAACCCTTCGACCGAGATGGGTTCGGAGAACTCCGCGCCGATCTTGTCGCCCGCGGTCCACTTGACGATCGCGTTGGCACGATCTCGCCCGGGAATGATCAGCCAGACGCGGCTCCCGACCTCGAACTTGCCTTCGGCAACGGCCATGAAGCCGCGCTCCGAAATGTTGACGACCCTGGCTTCGACCCCGCTCGCGCCGAGCTCGCGCATCTTGGCTTCCAGGTCGACCGGCAGACGTGGCAGGCGCCGGCGATCGGTATCGTCCTCGGCGATGCGGGCCTTGATCGTCACGAAGCTCATCTCCATCCGTCAAAACTCCGACGGAGCCGCGAAGGACAGCCCGATGCGTCCATCCTTCACCCATCTCACCTGTGCCGTTACGACGCCGCGGTCAAGAAGCTGGAGCGGAAGGCGCTCGCCGATATTCGGCAGGTATGGGAAAATCACCATGGCGCCCGACGAGGAGATGTTGATCAGCCGAACGACATGCTTGCGGCCGCGGAATTCGAGCACCGCCGTGCTCGAAATGGCCGCGTGCCGAGCCTCCGCGCGCTCGTCGATGTGACGTTGCTCGCTGCGCGGGATCATTGCACCATCAAGAAAGAAGCCGGACGCCACTTCAGTTCGCTCCCACTCAATCGGCAGGAATCCTTAGCCATCGCCGCTTAAGGATTGGTTTGCGACAATATGGATTCGAAATGCGTCCAATGTGGCGCCCGCATCACTGGCGAGTCCGGTTCGTGGGGTGTATGGCAGTTGTGGGAAGCGTGGGGGTTATCGTTTGAAATGAACGGTTTGCTACGACCGAAGGGGCAGCTGAGGTTCCTGATTTTGTCCACCGCCTTGATCGTCCTGGGCGGGTCCGCGGCCAGCGCGCAGATTGCGCCGATGGGTGTCGTCCCAGTGCCGCTCCCACCTTCGGCAAGGCCTGCGGTGCCCCCCGCGAAGGTCCCGCGCGCGGCGCCGGACGCGCCTGTGCCGGGCAACCCGGACTACGCACCTGACCAGCAGGAATCGGCTGTGCCCGCTCCGGCCCCACTGCCCCCCGCTGTCTGGGACCTGATGAGTGCGCAGCAGCTGCTGAGCTACATCCAGCAGATTGGAGTCGAGGGCCTCGATCCCGAAGATTACGATCCAGCGGGTCTCGTCGCGGCCATTCAGAGCGGCAATCCGATCGCCATGTCCGCTGCGGCGACGCAGCGCTTCGACCTCGTCTCTTCGGATCTCGCGCTCGGCCATGTGAAGAAGCCGGGGCGTACCGACTGGTACCTCGTCGACAACGACCTCAACGCTGAGAAGCAGGACGCGCTGCTGCGCTCCGCCCTCGCCGCGCACGATATCCGGAGCGCGCTCGACGGCCTGCTTCCCACTCACCCGCAATATGCGGCGCTCAAGGCTGCGCTCGCGAGGACGGCCGTGTCCGATACCGCGGAACGGGATCGCATCCGCCTCAACATGGACCGTTGGCGGTGGCTGCCACGTGACCTCGGGCAGAAGTACATCATCGTGAACGTGCCCGGCTTCCACGCGACGCTCGTCGAAAACGGCGTCAACCGGTGGAAGCAACGCGCGATCGCCGGGAAGCTTTCGACGCCGACGCCCCAACTCACGGCGATGGCGACGGGCGTAATCCTCAATCCCTGGTGGGAAGTGCCGAAGAGCATCGAGAAGGAAGCCGCGGGCAAGAAGGGCTTCGTGCCGGTGAAGGGACCTGATGGCGAGATCCAACGGTGGCGGCAGCCGCCGGGGCCGACGAATGCGCTTGGTCAGCTCAAGTTCGTAATGCCGAACTCCAAGGCGATCTACCTCCACGACACCAACGCCCGCAGCCGTTTCAACGACAGCGTCCGCGCTCTGAGCCACGGCTGCATCCGCACTCAGCATATCCTCGACCTCGCGACGCAATTGCTCGGCGATGACAATGGAACCTGGACTCCCGATCGGATCCAGGCGGTGCTCGACAGCAAGAAGACCGTGCAGGCGAGCTTCGTGAAGCCGGTGCCGATCTACATCGTCTATTTCAGCGCGGCGGCGCTAAACGACGGACGCATCGTCGACTACAAGGACCTCTACGGGCGCGACCCCAAGGCCATGGCGGCCCTCGATATGAAGGATGGCGGGGCAAGCCTCGCCAAGCCGAAGGAGGAACAGGCTTCTCCCGCGGCCAAGCCGAAGAGCAAGTCAGCTGACCAGGTGGCGACGCGCTAAAGAAAAGCCCCGGCGCGAACCGGGGCTTTCTCGAACTGAAAAGTCGGTGCTTAGGCCAGCTTGTCGGCGAAGATCATACGCCCGCCGGCAAGGCGGCGCATCACTGCATACTGGCTAGCCTTCGGCATTGCGAAGCAGCCCTCCGACCGGCCGAGCATGCCGTGCTGCTGGATCATGTCCGGCTCGGCGTACCAGGCATTGTGGATGACGATCGCGCGCTGCTCGGCGTTGTTGTTGCTCCAGTCGAGACCGGCAACCCGCAGCGACAGGCCATACTTGCCCTGGTAATATTCGTCGGTGACGTAGGTGCCGTTCGACGTCGCGTAGCTCCCGAAGTCGTTGCTGAACCGCTCGAGGTAGCCCGAATGGCTCGGGTCCGAACCGCGACCGTGGCACACGAGATGGCTCTCGACCGCGCCGCTGACGAGGTCGACAACGTGGAAGCGCGGCTCGCTCGACGGCTTCGAGAAGTCGGCAATGCCGATCGCGTCACGGGGCGCAATCTTGTGCGCGTCGAGCGCCGCCTTGGCGCGTGCGAACAGCTGCGGATCAATGCCCGCAGGAGCCCACGCCGCCGCCGGCTGGGCCGGTGCAGGCGCAAAAGGATTGGCGCCGCCAGCGGGGGCCGCCGGGGGCACGATCGTGCCCGGCAGCACCTGCGACATGGCAGCAGAAGAAAGGATAAGGCCCCCGGCACCCGCGGCACCAAGACGCAACATTTCCCTCCGGTTCAACGACATCAAAATCCCTCCGCTCTCGAACAGTGCCTTTATCATTCAATGGGTTAATGGCCGATAACCCAAATATTCAGGTTTCGCGTTCCATCGTCCCAGACCCACGTCTCGTCGCACTCTTCATTGCTCTGCAACGACTTGTGCCGAAGTGGCGCCCCTGCTAAGGCGCCGCGCTCCGCCGAGGCATGCCTCTGGAGGACGCTGGTCTGTTGCCATTTACGGGGACTTAGCCCGCCCAGTGGTATATAGGCATAAGCCATTGATTTCAAAGGAGTTGACGGAACTTTTATGCAGATCATCGTTCGCGACAACAACGTCGAGCAGGCGCTGCGCGCGCTCAAGAAGAAGCTGCAGCGCGAGGGCGTGTACCGCGAGATGAAGCTGCGCCGTCATTACGAGAAGCCATCCGAGAAGCGTGCCCGCGAGCGCGCCGCCGCGATCCGCCGCGCCCGCAAGCTCGAGCGCAAGCGCGCCGAGCGCGAAGGCGCCCGCTAAGCCCTAGCCGAACAGACGTGTCCGTCGCCGAAGCCGCCCATCGACCCGCCCACCGCGGCAGGGCGGTTGCACTGTGGGTCGGTTTCCTCCTCGTCATTGCCGCCGGAATTGGCCTCGCGTGGATTGGCGCGGGAGCGCTGCGTCCGACGGTGACGGCCAGCGGCCTCTCATTCCGGACGGTCAAGAGCGGTGCCGGCGAGCCGATCGGTCACCCCGACGCGGCTCTCCTCGACTACATCCTGACCGCCGACGACGGCACGGTCATCGACAGCAGCGATAGCCATGGCGGCGCGCAGCCGTTTTCGATGGACCAGGTCTTCCCGGGTTTTGCCGAAGCGATGACCCGGATGCAGGACGGCGGGGAATATCGCTTCTCCATGCCGCAGAGCCTTGCCTTCGGCCAGGCGGGACCGCCCCCCGGGTTCCCCAAGAACAGTAAGCTTAACTTCGAGGTTCGGGTCCGAAAGATTGTCCGCGGGGGCGCTGCAATGCTTCAGCAGATGCAGGCGCAGCAGCAGATTCAGCAGCAGCAGGGATCGCCCCAGCAGTAGCGCGATCGGGCTCGACCACGCCGGGTCCTTCTTTCTGTTTCGCCTCCTGCTGGCGGCTGAGATCCACCAGCACCACTTTCAGCGTCGCCAGGATGGGATCGGCGAACAGCACGCCCAAAATTCCGAACAAGGCGCCCATCAATAATTGCATCGCGAGCACCACGGCCGGCGCGAGGTCGACGGTGCGGCGAGCGATGTACGGCACCACCAGATAGCCGTCGATGTTCTGTACGAAGAAATAGACGAAGATCGCATAGACCCCCTGGTGCGGGCCCGCGGAGAAGCCAACCGCGACCATCAGCACGCCGCTGGTGATCGCGCCGATGTTCGGAATGAAGGCCAGCACGCCGGTGACGAGACCGAGCAGGGCGGCGACCGGGACTCCTCCAAGCGTCAGCATCAACCAAGTGAAGAAGCCTTCGAAGATCATCCCGACGAGGCGACCGAACAGCAGTCGTCTCAAGGTGAAGCCGACATGCTCGGCGACGCGATAGAAGCTTGCGCGGTGCCGCAGCGGTAGCATCCAGGCGATTCCGCGGTCGTAGATCCGCGGCTCGGACGCCAGGAAGATGCCGATGACGATCATCGCGATCGCGCTGGTCACCGCGCCAATGGCCGTTCCGACCGCGCTAGTCAGACGTCCTACCCCCCCGAGCAGCGTGCCTCCGAGGTTCGTCACCTCGCCGCGCGGAACAAGGCCGAGCGAAGCGGCGAAGTCCATCAATCGAGTGAACTGGGCCGTGACGACGGCGCGCAGGGCTTCGAACTGCGCGGCGATGGTCGTGCCGGCGAACCAGAAAACCCATCCGACGAATCCGAAGCCGAGAATCAGAACGAGCACGAGGCGCCAGCCGCGCGGAATGGGCAGATAGCGGCCGAGCAAGCGGGCACCGCCGTCGAGGAACACGGCAAAGATCATTCCGCCGACAATGAGCAGCAGCGGCTGCGCTAGAAAGATGACGCCGACGATCGCGAGCGCCATGCCGAGCCACACGGCGGCCTTCGCCATCTCACGGCGAACGAGGGGGTCGCGAAACTCCGCCGGACCTGGCCGCTCGATGTGGGGCTCGGTCGTCGGCGGTTTCGTCGACATCAATTGTCTCGGAGCGAAGTCCCGGCCCGACCCGGCCGAAGCGCTTGGAACCAGCTGATCGGGTTCCACCACTGGGACGTACCGTCGAGCGAGAAGGTGATGAACTCGGCACGGCCGCCGATATTCTCCCAAGGGACCGGACCGCCAAGGCCGCCCTGCCACTCGGGAACCCGGCTGTCGGCACTATCATCGCGATTGTCGCCCATCAGCCAGACATGCCCGTCGGGAATGTTGACCGGCCCGAAATTGTCCTCTGACGAGCGGCCCAGCTCGACCGTCTCGTAGGAGTGCCCGTCGGGAAGGGTCTCGCGAACCACGGGCACGCGGCAGTACATCTTGCCGTCCTTGCCGCGGACGCGAAAGTCGTAGAGCGCAGGGTCGTGGTCGGATCCGCAGGGCGAGTTGACGTCGATCGGCACCATGTCGGCCGGCAGCGCCTGCCGCTTCACCGGCTGCCCATTGATGATGAGCGTGCCATCGACCATGCGGATCGTGTCCCCCGGAAGGCCGATGACGCGCTTGATGTAGTCGGTGCGTGTCCCCGGCGGAGTGACGATCACGATGTCGCCGCGCTTGGGCATGTGGCCGAACAGCCGTCCCTTCATCGGCGGGATGACATGGAAGCTCGGGCTCACCCACGAATAGCCGTAGGGATATTTCGTCACGACCAGTCGGTCGCCGGTCAGAAGGCCCGGCATCATCGATTCGGATGGGATGTAGAAGGGCTTCGCGACCAGGCTGTGGAAAGCCAGAACCGCGAGGAGAACCCAGAGCAGTCCCTTGATCTCCCGCCACAGCGCGGAGCCTTGTTCCTTCTCGGCGGCGGGCGCCGAAGGCTCCTCGTCAGCAGTCATCGCGTCGGGACCAGATTCGTTCAACACTCAGGGCTCCAGCTTGCGGGCGGTCAGGATCACAAATGCCTGCGCCCAGGGATGATCGTCGGTCATCGTCAAATGAATGTCGATGGCGTGGCCTTCCGGCGCAAGGGCGTCAAGCCGCGCCTTGGCTCCGCCGGTGAGCTTTAGCGTCGGCGCCCCTGAGGCAAGATTAACGACGCCGATGTCTTTCATGAAGACGCCGCGCTTGAACCCCGTTCCGATCGCCTTGGAGAAGGCTTCCTTCGCGGCGAAGCGTTTTGCGAGCGTTCCGGCGACGGTGTGCGGACGCGAGGCGGCCTTGCTCCGCTCGGTCTCGGTGAAGACGCGGTTGAGGAACTTGTCGCCCCAGCGGTCGAGCGAATTCTGGATTCGCTCGATGTTGCAGAGGTCCGAGCCGATCCCAACGATCATCCGTGAGCCCTGGGCAAAAAGTGAGAAAAGACGAGCACCACGAGGAGAAGCACGAGCGCAGCCGCGGAAAAGACAGTTGAACGCTCCTTCGAATTCCAGGCTCGCCAGCCAAGGAATGCGGCGATGGCGGCGGGCAATGGCACGATGGCCAAATAGTAAGGCGAGCGATGCGCCGGCCCGCCGGTGCCGACCACGAAGAAGAGCAGCGCGAATGCGATCACCAGCCCGGCGAGGTAGCGGCTGCCGATGCGCTGCTGCGATCGGATCATCGCGCCTGATCCATCAGTTCGCGCATGTGGCGGACGCTCGCATCAAGGCCGGTGAAGATGGCCTCGCCGATCAGAAAATGGCCGATGTTGAGCTCCGCGATCTGCGGAATGGCGGCCACAGGGATGACATTTTCGAACGTCAGGCCATGGCCCGCATGCGGTTCGATGCCGTTCTTAACCGCAAGCGCCCCGCAGTCGGCGATGCGCTTCAGTTCCGTCGTGCGCTCCTCGCCCTCGAGGTGGGCGTAGCGGCCGGTGTGGAACTCGACGACTGGGGCGCCGAGGCGAACCGCGGCCGCGACCTGTTCTTCGGTTGGCTCGATGAACAGGCTGACCCGGATGTTCGCCGCCCCGAGCTTGTCGACATAATAAGCGAGGTGGTTGTGCTGTCCGGCGGCATCGAGGCCGCCTTCGGTCGTGCGCTCCTCTCGGCGTTCGGGCACGATGCAGGCCGCATGGGGCTTATGCCGGAGCGCGATGTCGAGCATCTCCTCGGTAGCGGCCATTTCCAGGTTCAGGGGCAGGTCGATCTCGGCCATGAGCCGGTCGATATCGCGATCGGTGATGTGCCGCCGGTCCTCTCGCAAGTGGGCGGTGATGCCATCTGCTCCGGCCCCAGCTGCGATGCG